>NZ_JBJLSG010000178.1:0-9373 GCF_050871925.1 Kineococcus gurbantunggutensis | reverse complement strand
CCCCCCCCCCCCCCCCCCCCCCCCCCCCCCCCCCCCCCCCCCCCCCCCCCCCCCCCCCCCCCCCCCCCCCCCCCCCCCCCCCCCCCCCCCCCCCCCCCCCCCCCCCCCCCCCACGCCCAGCGTGGCGGCGTCCACCCCGGCCTGGCGCAGCCGGCGGGCGATCGCCACCGGGTCCAGGTGCCCGGTGACCATGCGCCGCGCGTACGGGCCCAGCACCGTGCCGATCTGGAAGCCCGGGTCCAGCGTGGAGCCCAGGCCCTCGGTCATCACGATCATCTTCACGACCAGCGCGAGGTTGCGCGGCAGCGCCAGGTGGTGCCGGCGCAGCATCTCCAGCACGTCGCGCACCACGTCGCCGATGCGCACCTTCCCCAGCGGCAGCCCCTCGTAGCGGCTGAGCAGGTAGCCCGCGTCGGCGGCCAGCCGGCCGCGGTCCACCCGGTGCTTCGTGACGCCGATGTCGGCGAACGCGGCGGCGATGCGGGCCGGGTCGCGCCGCTCGAACGCGGCGAACAGGGCCGCGAGCTGCCGGCGGGTGCGCTCGTCGACCTCGCCGACCATGCCGTAGTCCAGCAGGCCGATGCGCCCGCCCGGCTCGATGAGGAAGTTGCCCGGGTGCGGGTCGGCGTGGAAGAAGCCGTGCTCGAAGACCATGTCGGCCAGCAGCCGGGTGGCGCGCGCGGCCAGCGCGCTGCGGTCGATGCCCGCCTCGTCCAGCGCCTGCAGGTCGCTGATCTTCGTGCCGCGCAGCCGCTCGAGCGTGATGACGCGCGAGGTCGTGGTGTCCCAGTGCACCGCCGGCACGTGCAGGTCCGGGTCGCCGGCGAAGTTGCGCGCGAACCGCTCGGCGTTGTGCCCCTCCTGCAGGTAGTCCAGCTCCGCGCGCAGGGTGTCGGAGAAGTCGGCGGTCAGCCCCACCAGGTCGTAGTCGGCGGCCGCGGACCAGCGGTGCGAGGCGCGCGCGGCCAGCGCCCGCAGGATCTCCAGGTCCGCCTCGACCTCCTCCACCACGCCGGGCCGGCGCACCTTGACGACCACCTCGCTGCCGTCGGCCAGGGTCGCCGCGTGCGCCTGCCCGATGGAGGCGCTGGCCAGCGGCACCGGGTCGAAGCGGGCGAAGACCTTCTCCGGGTCCGCGCCCAGCTCCTCGCGCACCGCGGCGCGGATCGCCTCCGCCGGCACGGGGGAGGCGCGGTCCTGCAGCTTCTCCAGCTCGCGCTGGAACGCCGGGTTGAGCAGGTCCGGGCGGGTGGAGAGGATCTGGCCCAGCTTCACCGCCGTGGGCCCCAGCTCCTCCAGCACCAGGCGCACGTGCACGGCGACGGTGTGCGGCTCCTCCGGCTGCGAGCGCGAGGCGGCGCGGCGGTCGGGCAGCACCCAGCGCTCCAGCCCGAGGGCGTGGACGAAGTAGCCCAGGCCGTGCCGGTACAGGACACGGCTGATCTGCAGGTAGCGGTCCTGGTGGCGCACGAGGCCCATCCTCACCCAGGTGGGCCGGGCGCGCGACGGCCCGCCCCGCTGCGCGAGCGGGACGGGCCGGTCGAGGGGGCGCCGGCGAGTGGCGCCCGGCTCACAGCTTGCGGGTGATGAGGGCCTGCTTGACCTCGGCGATCGCCTTGGTGACCTGGATGCCGCGCGGGCACGCCTCGGAGCAGTTGAAGGTCGTGCGGCAGCGCCACACGCCCTCCTTGTCGTTGAGGATCTCCAGGCGCAGGTCGGAGCCGGAGTCGCGGCTGTCGAAGATGAACCGGTGCGCGTTGACGATGGCCGCCGGGCCGAAGTACTGCCCGTCGTTCCAGAACACCGGGCAGCTCGACGTGCACGCCGCGCACAGGATGCACTTGGTGGTGTCGTCGAAGCGCTCGCGGTCGGCCTGCGACTGCACGCGCTCGCGGGTCGGCTCGGCGCCCTTGGTGATCAGGAACGGCATCACCTCGCGGTAGGAGGCGAAGAACGGCTCCATGTCCACGATCAGGTCCTTCTCGACCGGCAGGCCCTTGATGGGCTCGACGGTGATGGGCTTGTCGATGTTGAGGTCCTTCAGCAGGACCTTGCACGCCAGGCGGTTGACGCCGTTGATGCGCATCGCGTCGGAGCCGCACACGCCGTGCGCGCAGGAGCGGCGGAACGTCAGGGAGCCGTCCTTCTCCCACTTCACCTTGTGCAGGGCGTCCAGCACGCGGTCCGTGCCGTACATGGTGAGGTGGTGCTCCTCCCAGCGCGGCTCGCTGTCGCGCTCGGGGTCGTACCGGCGGATCCTCAGCGTCACGTCGAAGCTGGGCACCTCGCCCTTGCCGCTGATGTTGCCGCCCTCGCGCGGCTGGGCGCCGCCGCTGTGCTCGGACGCGGCCCGCGAGGACTTCGCGGGCCCGGCGGCGGCGTTGGTCTCGAGGGGTCCCTGTTCGGTGGTGGACATCAGTACTTGCGCTCCATCGGCTGGTACCGCGTCTGGACGACGGGCTTGAAGTCCAGGCGGGTGGTCTGCTGGCCGTCGGCGCCGGCTTCGCGGTACACCATCGTGTGCCGCATGAAGTTGACGTCGTCGCGGTTGGGGTAGTCCTCGCGGAAGTGGCCGCCGCGGGACTCCTTGCGCTCGAGCGCGCCGATGCACATCACCTCGGCGAGGTCGAGCAGGAAGCCGAGCTCCAGGGCCTCGAGCAGGTCCAGGTTGAACCGCCTGCCCTTGTCCTGGACGGCGGCGCGCGCGTAGCGCTCCTTGAGCCGCTCGATGTCCGTCAGGGCCTGCTTGAGGGTGGCCTCGGTGCGGAACACCTGGGCGTTGGCGTCCATCGTCTCCTGCAGCTCGGAGCGGATCGCGGCGATCCGCTCGGAGCCGGCGGGGCGGTCGCGCAGCTCGGTGAGCTGGGCGACGACGGCGCCCTCGGGGTTCGGCGGCAGCGCGACCCACTGCGCCTTGGAGGCGTACTCCGCGGCGGCGATGCCGGCGCGGCGGCCGAAGACGTTGATGTCCAGCAGCGAGTTCGTGCCCAGGCGGTTGGAGCCGTGCACCGACACGCACGCCACCTCGCCGGCGGCGTACAGGCCCGGCACGACGTGGCTGTTGTCGGAGAGGACCTCGGCCTCGACGTTCGTGGGCACCCCGCCCATCGCGTAGTGCGCGGTCGGGTAGACCGGCACCGGCTCGGTGTACGGCTCGACGCCGAGGTAGGTGCGGGCGAACTCGGTGATGTCCGGCAGCTTGGCGTCGATGTGCGCCGGCTCCAGGTGGGTCAGGTCGAGCAGGACGTAGTCCTTGTTCGGCCCGGCGCCGCGGCCCTCGCGCACCTCGTTGGCCATCGAGCGCGCGACGATGTCGCGCGGGGCGAGGTCCTTGATGGTGGGCGCGTAGCGCTCCATGAAGCGCTCGCCGTCGGCGTTGCGCAGGATGCCGCCCTCGCCGCGCGCGGCCTCGGACAGCAGGATGCCCAGCCCCGCCAGGCCGGTCGGGTGGAACTGGAAGAACTCCATGTCCTCCAGCGGGATCCCGCGGCGGTACGCGATGCCCATGCCGTCGCCGGTGAGGGTGTGCGCGTTGGAGGTCGTCTTGTAGACCTTGCCGGCGCCGCCGGTGGCCAGCACGACGGACTTGGCCTGGAAGACGTGGATCTCGCCGGTGGCGAGCTCGTAGGCCACCACGCCGGCGACGCGCTTGTCGCCGGGCACGCCGATGCTCGGCGGGGTCTGCACGAGCGGCTGCTCGGTCGCGCCCTCGATCTCGTCGCCGGTCCTGGCCTCGCCGGCGGGCAGCAGGAGCAGGTCCAGGACGTAGAACTCGTTGAAGAACTCCACCTCGTGCTTGACGCACTGCTGGTAGAGGGTCTGCAGGATCATGTGGCCGGTGCGGTCCGCGGCGAAGCAGGAGCGGCGCACGGGCGCCTTGCCGTGGTCGCGGGTGTGCCCGCCGAAGCGGCGCTGGTCGATGCGCCCCTCGGGGGTGCGGTTGAAGGGCAGGCCCATCTTCTCGAGGTCCAGGACCGCGTCGATGGCCTCCTTGCACATCACCTCGGCCGCGTCCTGGTCGACGAGGTAGTCGCCGCCCTTGACGGTGTCGAAGGTGTGCCACTCCCAGTTGTCCTCCTCGACGTTCGCCAGGGCGGCGCACATGCCGCCCTGGGCCGCACCGGTGTGCGAGCGCGTCGGGTAGAGCTTGGTGAGCACGGCGGTGCGGGCGCGCTTGCCCGCCTCGAGCGCGGCGCGCATCCCGGCGCCGCCCGCGCCGACGATGACCACGTCGAACTGGTGCGTCTGCATGTTGTCTCCTCGGGTCGCGCGCCGGTCAGCTGCCGGGGCTGGTGACGGTCGGCACGTCGTCGGCGGGCGCGCAGAACGAGAACTGGTGGTCGGGGGAGGAGCACGGGTCGAACGTGAAGATGACCAGCGTGCCCACGACGATCACGACGAGGGTCGCCACGTAGAGGGCCATCTTCAGCCAGAACCGCGTCGCGTCGCGCTCGGCGTAGTCGTTGATGACGGTGCGCACGCCGTTGGCGCCGTGCAGCATCGCCAGCCACAGCATCAGCAGGTCCCAGGTCTGCCAGAAGGGGCTGGCCCACTTGCCGGCGACGAAGCCCCAGTCGACCTGGTGGATGCCCTCGCCCGTCATGAGGTTGACGAAGAGGTGGCCGAAGACCAGGACGATCAGGGCCAGGCCCGACATCCGCATGAACAGCCAGCCGTACAGCTCCCAGTTGGTGCGGGTGGCGCGGCTGCGCTTGTAGGGGGAGCGGGGGGTCTCCAGCGCCGGGGCGTAGCCGGCGCCGGGGGTCTGCTCGGGTGCGCTCATCGCTGGCCGCCTCAGTGGGAGAAGACGATGGACAGGTGGCGGACGAGGAAGGGCACCATCAGCGCGGTCCACACGCCGACGACCGTCCAGAACATCGCGCGCTGGTGCTGGGTGCCCTTGTGCCAGAAGTCGACGAGGATGATCCGCACGCCGTTGAGCGCGTGGAAGACCACGGCGCCGACCAGGCCGGCCTCGCCCAGGCCCATGACGGGGTTCTTGTACTGGGCGATCACGCCGTCGTAGACCTCGGGGGACACGCGCACGGTGGCGGTGTCGAGCACGTGCACGAAGAGGAAGAAGAAGATCAGCACGCCCGAGATGCGGTGCATGACCCAGGACCACATGCCCTCGCGGCCCCGGTACAGCGTGCCCGGGGGCTTGATCCTTGACTTCGCCCCCGGCGTGGTGCCCTGCGGCGGCGGGGTGAGGCTCGTGGCCACCGGCGTCCTCCTCGATTCGTCCGACGCCGGGTGCTCCCGGGCTCCGGCGCTCGGGTGGCGGCGTCCTGGACCCATCGTAGGCGCGGGGCCGCGAGGCATCGCGCTCGCGGAGGCCGGTGAGGAGGTTTTGTGACGAAGGACTCACGCAGGGGTCGGGGACCTGCTCCGAGCAGGTGAGGTTCGCCTCACCGTACCGCGGGCGGCGGTCCCCGCGCGCCCGATCCCGCCCGGCGGCCGCGCCGTCCCCGGTAGGTTCACCCCGACGTGCAGGCGGACGGGAGGGGTCGAGGCGTGCAGGATCAGGGCGGGACGGACCGGACGACCGGGGACGAGGGGGCGGCGGGCCGCGGCCCGGCGGGAGCGGCGGGAGCGGCGCCCTGGTCGGTGGACGACCTCGAGGACGCCACCATCGACCTGTCGGACTTCCACGCGGTGGTGCCCGCCGGCGGCGCCGGCACCCGGCTGTGGCCGCTCTCGCGCAGCCACCGGCCCAAGTTCCTGCTGGACCTGACCGGCCGCGGGCGCACCCTGCTGCAGTCCACCTGGGACCGGCTGCTGCCGCTGACCGACGAGAGCCGCACGCTGGTGGTCACCGGGCAGGCCCACGCCGACGCCGTGGCCGCCCAGCTGCCCAAGCTGCCGCCGGAGAACATCCTGCGCGAGCCGTGCCAGCGCGACTCCGCCGCCGCCATCGGGCTGGCCGCCGCCGTGCTCGTGCGCCGCGACCCCGACGCGGTGCTGGGCTCCTTCGCCGCCGACCACAACATCTCCGGCCGCGACGACTTCGAGTCCTCCGTGGAGGAGGCGGTCGTCACCGCCCGCCGCGGCTTCGTGGTCACCATCGGCATCGCGCCCTCGCACCCGGCCACCGGCTTCGGCTACATCCGCCTGGGCAAGCGGCTGCGCCTGCAGGGCGCCCCCAACGCCCGCCGGGTGCTGCAGTTCAAGGAGAAGCCGGACGCGCGCACCGCCTCCGCGTACCTGTCCACCGGCGACTACCGCTGGAACGGCGGCATGTTCGTCGCCCGCGCCGACGTGCTGCTGGAGCTGCTCGCCGAGAACGTCCCGGCCCTGCACGCGGGCCTGCAGCGCATCGCCGACGCCTGGGAGACCCCGCAGCGCGACGCCGTGCTGGCCGAGCAGTGGCCCGCGCTGCCCTCCATCGCCATCGACCACGCCGTGGCCGAGCCGGCCGCCGAGGCCGGCCGCGTGGCCGTCGTGCCGGCCACCTTCGGCTGGGACGACGTCGGCGACTTCTCCTCCCTGGCCGAGCTGCTGCCGGCCGAGGTCGACGAGCCGCGCGTGCTCGGCGACTCCGCCCTGGTGATCACCGAGCAGGTCGCCGGCGGGCTCGTCGTGCCGGCCAACGACCGCGTGGTGGCGCTGCTGGGCGTGGACGACCTCGTCGTGGTGGACACCCCCGACGCGCTGCTGGTGACCACCCGCGCCCGCGCGCAGGAGGTCAAGAAGCTGGTGCAGCGCGCCAAGGAGGCCGGGCTGGACTCGGTGGTCTGAGCACCCGGGCGCGGTGCTCCGACCGGGCGGTGGCGGTCGGGACCGGCGCGCGGGCGGGGGTACCGTCCCGTGGCGTGAGCAGCCGCACGGGGAACGAGACGGTCAGCGCGCCCGCACCGGCCCCGGGCCCGCCGGCCGCGGAGCTGGTCGACCGCCTGGCTGCGCGGCACCTTTCCGCGGTGGTGGCCCTGCGGCGCGACGTGCACGCCCACCCGGAGCTGGCGCGCGCCGAGCACCGCACGACCGCCGCCGTGGCCGACCTGCTCACCGCCGGCGGCCTGGAGGTGCGGCTGCTGCCGGGCACCGGGCTGATCGCCGAGACCGGCCCGGGCGACGGGCCGCGGGTGGGGCTGCGCGCCGACCTGGACGCGCTGCCGCTGGAGGAGACCACCGGCCTGGCCTGCGCCTCCACCGTCCCCGGCGTCGCGCACGCCTGCGGCCACGACGTGCACACGGCCACCGTGGCCGGCGCCGCGCTGGTGCTGGCCGACCTGCACCGCGCCGGGGCCCTGGCGCACCGCGTGCGCCTGCTCTTCCAGCCCGCCGAGGAGGTCATGCCCGGCGGGGCGCTGGACCTGGTCGGCGCCGGGGCGCTGGAGGGCGTGGCCGCCCTGTACGGCCTGCACTGCGACCCCAGCCTGGACGCCGGCACCGTCGGGCTCAAGGCCGGCCCGATCACCTCCGCCTCCGACCACGTCACCGTGCGCCTGTCCGGCACCGGCGGGCACACCTCCCGCCCGCACCTGGCCGGCGACCTCGTCTTCGCCCTGGGGCAGGTCGTCACCCAGCTGCCCGCCGTGCTGGCCCGGCGCGTGGACCCGCGCGCCGGGGTGAACCTCACCTGGGGCGCGGTGCACGCCGGGGACGCCGCCAACGCGGTGCCCGCCGAGGGGTACGCGGCCGGGACGCTGCGCTGCATGGAGACGCAGGCGTGGCAGCACGCCGGCGAGCTCGTCGAGGACGTCGTGGCCGACCTGGTGCGCCCCTACTCCGTGCGCGCGGAGGTGTCCCTGGTGCGCGGGGTGCCGCCGGTGGACAACGACGTGCGCGCCACGCTGGTGCTGGAGGAGGCCGCCCGCGCCGTGCTGGGCCCGGACGCGGTGCTGCCCACGCGCCAGTCGCTGGGCGGGGAGGACTTCGCCTGGTACCTGCACCACGTGCCCGGGGCGATGGTCCGCCTGGGCACCCGCACCCCCGGCGGCCCCGACCACGACCTGCACCGGGGCGACTACGCACCGGACGAGGCGGCGCTGGGCGTCGGGGTGCGCGTCATGGCGGCCGCGGCCGCCGCGCCGCGCGCGCTGCTCCGTTGAGGGCCCGCCGAGGTCTCGATCCGGGCAAGACGCCCGCCGCAGCGGCCTGATCCGGTCAAGTTGCGCACTACGATGACCGCGCGCTCGTCGAACTGGCTTCGACGCCCCGCGCGCCCGCACCGCCGGACGACCCGCCGGACGACCTGGAGGACCCCACCCGTGAAGACCTTCACCCGCCTCGCCCCCGCCGCGGCCGTCGGTGCCACCGCGCTGCTGCTGCTGGCCGGCTGCGGCGAGCGCCCCGAGGGCGACGCCGTGGAAGGCCCCAACGCCACCGCCTCCAGCGGCGGCAAGACGATCAAGGCGTGCATGGTGCTGGACACCGGCGGCGTCGACGACCGCTCGTTCAACCAGTCCTCCTGGGCCGGCCTGGAGGCCGCCAAGGCCGAGAACGAGAACCTGCAGATCTCCTACGTGCCCTCCGCGGACGACACGCAGTACACGCCGAACCTGCAGGCGCAGGTGCAGCAGGGCTGCGACACGATCATCGGCGTCGGCGGCCTGATGGCCGACTCCATCAAGGAGGTCTCGGCCGCGAACCCCGACCAGGCGTTCGCCGAGATCGACTCCTCCTCCGAGGAGGAGAACGTCTACGCGCTGCAGTACAACACCGCCGAGGCCGCGTTCCTGGGCGGCTACCTCGCCGCCGGCATGACCAAGACGGGCGTCGTCGGCACCTGGGGCGGCCTGCCCATCCCGCCGGTCACCATCTTCATGGACGGCTTCTGGGAGGGCGTGCAGTACCACAACCAGCAGAAGGGCACGAACGTGCGCGTGCTGGGCTGGGACGAGAACAACCCCGACGGCGGCACCTTCGCCAACAGCTTCCAGGACCAGGCCGCGGGCCGCTCGATCACCGAGACCCTCGCCGGCCAGGGCGCCGACATCATCATGCCGGTCGCGGGCCAGGCCGGCCTGGGCGCCGGCGCCGCCGCGGAGGCCGCCGGCGGGAGCATCAACCTCATCTGGGTCGACACCGACGGCTGCGAGAGCGCCGAGCAGTACTGCGACTACTTCCTGTCCTCGGTGACGAAGAACCTCACCGACTCGGTCAAGGAGTACGCCCTCTCGGTCGCCGAGGGCGACGTGCCCACCGGCTCCTACGTGGGCACCCTGGAGAACGACGGCGTGGGCCTGGCGCCCTTCAACCGCTTCGACGCGCAGGTCCCCGCGGAGCTGAAGAGCGAGCTGGAGACGGTGCGCCAGGGCATCGTCGACGGCTCCATCGAGATCACCTCGCCCAGCGCGATCGCCGCCGGCTGAGACCGGGCCGGGCCGCCCGCCCGGCGGTGCCACCCGGGCCCTGTTGCACCCTCTCCCCG
>NZ_JBJLSG010000177.1:0-9470 GCF_050871925.1 Kineococcus gurbantunggutensis | reverse complement strand
CGCGGTGCCGCGCAGCGCTGCGCGGGGCCGCGCTCCCCTACCCGGTGACCCGGCCCGCGGGGAACCCCCCGGCCGCCCGGACGGCAGGGACCGCCCGTGGACGTCAGGAACCTGCTGGGTCCGCGCCGATCGGCCCCGGCGGGCGGTGCGGCGCTGCCAGCATCCCCTCGACGGCGCGCGGGAGCGTCCGCGCCGCCGTGACGAGGTCATCGAGAAGGGCCGACATGCGCACAGCAGGTACGACGGTGGGGACGGCGCGCGGGCGGGTCCTGCGCCGCCTGGCGGCCGCCGGGGCGGCCGGCACGCTGCTCGCGGTCACCCTGCCCGCGGGCGTCGCCGCCGCGGGCAGCGGGACGACGTGGCGGGTGCACCCCGGGCAGTCGATCCAGGCCGCCGTGGACCGGGCCAGGTCCGGCGACACGATCCAGCTCGCCGCGGGCACCTACCGCGAGTCCGTCTGCGTCGTGGGCAAGGGCCTGACCGTCAAGGGCGCCGGGCGCGAGCGCACCACCCTGACCTGGTCGCCGTGGGACACCGTGGCGGACCTGCCGGCGGTCGCGTCCAACCCGTGCCTGGAGGCGCAGAACGTCGCCGACGCCGAGGACGACAACGGCACCCTGGTCGACAACGTCTCGGGGCTGTTCTTCCTCAACCCCGACCGGCCCGTGAAGGTGCGCGACCTGGCCACCCGCGACCACCCCGCCAACGGCGTCGTCGCCTGGGGCGCGCGCGGCTTCGAGGTCAAGGCCACCAGGGGTACCGGCCACGAGCGGTACGGCATCCTGGCCGCGGACTCCACCGACGTGTCCATCAAGGACAACGTCGAGGTCGGCGTGGTCCGCTCCGCCCCCGTGCTCGGCGGCACCGCCGGCATCTCCGTGGGCGACTCCGCCCACGCCGACGCCACGATCGCCGGCAACACCGTGCGCAACTACAACCTCGGCGTCTTCGCCCGCGAGGCCCGCACCGGCGTCATCAAGGGCAACACCCTCACCGGCAACTGCGCCGGCGTGCTGGTGTTCGACGACTCCGCCACCGAGATCCCCGACACCAGCCGCCACGTCGTGGGCGGCGACTGGTCGGTCAAGGGCAACCACGTCGCCGACAACACCCGCTACTGCCTGGTGGGCCGCGACGGCAGCCAGCGCGTCTCGGGCACCGGCATCGCCGTCACCAACGCCGACCGCGTCAACGTCTCGGGCAACACCCTGCGCGGCAACCGCCCGGTCGTCCCGGCCGGTCAGGACCCGGTGAACTTCCCCTCCGGCGGCGTCTCGCTCATCAGCTTCTCCTCCCCGCCCGGCACGAACCCGCCCGGCGCGGTGCCGCCCGGGCTCGTCGAGCACGTCACCGTCAAGGGCAACACCTTCCGGGACAACGCCCCCACCGACGTCTTCGTCAGCCAGCCGAACCCCTACGCCCCGCTCATCCAGGGCCCCGGCGAGGGCATCGTCATCAAGGGCAACCGCTGCGGCTCGGCCACCGGCCTGCCCGTCGAGCGCTGCTCCTGACGCAGCACCGCACGGCACCACCGCCGCACCAGCACCACGGGACCCCGTCCGGCCGCGCCGGGCGGGGTCCCGCGCGTGCGGTGCCGGGACCGGTCAGCCGCCCAGGCGGCTGATCGTGAACGCCACCAGGAAACCCAGGGTCGTGATCAGGCCGGTGTAGACCTGCGTGCGCTCGAACGCCTCGGGGATCATCGTGTCCGCGATCATCGTGAGGATCGCGCCCGCGGCCAGCGCGGTGATGGCGGCGATGACCTGCGGCGAGGCGCTGCCCAGCGCCGCGTAGCCCACCGCCGCGGCCAGGGCGCTGACCAGCGCGATGCCGCCCCACACCCCGAACACGTACCCGGCGCTGCGCCCGGCGCGCTTCATGCCCGCCACGCTGGACAGGCCCTCGGGGACGTTGGAGATGAACACCGCCGCGACCACCGCCGTGCTCACCCCGCCGCCGCCCAGCAGGCCCACGCCCAGCACCACCGACTCCGGGATCCCGTCCAGCAGCGCGCCGATCGCGATGGCCGCACCGCTGCCGCCCTGCTCGGACTCCGAGGGCTGCTGGTCGCCGGAGCGCTTGCGGTGCCGGGCCCCGCGCCGCGCCAGCAGCGCGTTGGCCCCCACGTACACCAGCGCCCCGACGAGGAAGCTGACCGCGGTGGTCGTCAGCCCGCCGGTCTCGGCGGCCTCCTCGGCCAGGTCGAAGGCCAGCGCGGAGATGAGCACCCCCGCGCCGAACGCCATGACGGCGGCCACCACCTTCGAGGGCACGCTCACGAACCAGGCGACCGCGGCGCCGACGACCAGCGCCGCCCCGCCCAGCAACCCCCACGCACCCGCTTCGAGCCAGCCCGGCACCCCTGCTCCCCTCGTCGTCCCGAGAGGAGCACCTACCCGCGCCGCAGCGGGCGAAACCCCGGGCCCGGGTCAGCTCCAGGTGAGCGCGCGGGCGGGGTCCTCCAGCACGGCGGCGACGTCGGCCAGGGCGCGCGAGCCGCTCTCCCCGTCGAGCATCCGGTGGTCGAACGACAGGCTCAGCGTCGCCAGGTAGCGCGGCTTCACCTTGCCCTTGTGCACCCACGGCTTCTGGGCGATCTTGCCGACCGCCAGGATCGCGGCCTCGCCGCGGTTGAGGATCGGGGTGCCGGTGTCGATGCCGAACGTGCCCACGTTGGTGACCGTGATGGTGCCCTCGGCCAGCTCGCGCGGCTGCGTCTTGCCCGCGCGGGCGGTGGCCGCCAGCTCGCCCAGGTTCTCGGCGAGCTCCTTCAGGCTCATCGCGTCGGCGTCCTTGACGTTGGGCACGAGCAGCCCGCGCGGGGTGGCGACCGCGATGCCGAGGTTGACGTAGTTCTTCACCACGATGACCTGGTTCTGCTCGTCCCAGGTGGAGTTGATGTCCGGGTTGCGGCGCACCGCGACCAGCAGCGCCTTGGCCACCAGCAGCAGCGGCGAGACGCGCACCCCGGCGAACTCCGGGTCCTCCTTCAGCCGGCGCACCAGCTTCATCGTGCGGGTGGCGTCCACCGTGGTGAACACCGTCACGTGCGGGGCGGAGAACGCGCTCTCCACCATCGCCTGGGCGGTGGCCTTGCGCACCCCGCGGATCGGCACGTGCCGCTCGCGCTCGCGGCGGTCCTCCCGGCGCGGCGGTTCCGCCGGGGCGCTGGGCACCAGCGCCAGGACGTCGGCGCGGGTGACGGTGCCGCCCGGGCCGGTGGCGACCGCGTCGGTCAGCTCCACGCCGAGGTCGCGGGCGAGCTTGCGCACCGGCGGCTTGGCCAGGACCTGCCCGGGCCGCGACGCCGGCGCGGCGGGTGTGGCGGGTGCGGTGGTGCTGGCGGGGGTGCCGGCGGCGCCTGCCGTGCCGCCGGTGGTGGCGGGCGCGGAGGTGGGCCGGGCGGCGGGGCGGCGCCGCCGCGCGGCGCCCTCGCGGGTGCCGTACCCGACGAGGGTGGCCCCGGAGGCCTCCGCGTCCTGGGCGCCGTGCGCGTCCTGCCCGCCCGGCGCACCGCCCGCGGCGTCCTGCGCACCGCCCGCGGGGGCCGCGCCCCCGGTGGCGGCCGCGGCGCCGTCGCCGATGACGACGATGTCCGTGCCGACGTCGACGGTGCTGCCCTCGGCGACCAGCAGGTCCACGACCGTGCCGGCGTACGGGCTGGGCAGCTCGACGAGCGACTTCGCGGTCTCGATCTCCACGAGGACGTCGTTGACCGCGACGGTGTCGCCGGCCCGCACCTTCCACGACACGATCTCGGCCTCGGTGAGTCCCTCGCCCACGTCGGGCAGGGCGAAGCGCTGGTGCACGGGTCCCCTTCGGGTTCTTCGGTCTGGTCGGGTCTGCGCACCGCCCGGGCCCGGGCGGCGGTGCTCGCGCCTCAGGCGGCGAGCGCCTGCTCCACCGCGTCGAGCACGCGGTCCACGGTGGGCAGGTAGTGCTCCTCCACGCGCGCCGCCGGGTACGGCAGGTGGTACCCGCCCACCCGCTTCACCGGGGCCTCCAGGGAGTAGAAGCACCGCTCGGTGATCTGCGCGGCGAGCTCCGCGCCGGCGCCGTGGAACACCGGCGCCTCCTGGACCACGACGAGGCGGCCGGTGCGGCGCACCGACTCCGCGACGGTGTCCACGTCCAGCGGGGAGATCGAGCGCAGGTCCACGACCTCCAGCGCGGTGCCGTCCTGCGCGGCCTCGGCGGCCGCGTCCAGCGCGAGCTTCACCGTGGGCCCGTACGCCACGAGCGTGGCGTCGGTGCCCGGGCGCAGCACGCGCGCGCGGTGCAGCGGCGCCACCTGCCCGGGGGCCAGGGCGGTGTCCACGTCGCCCTTCTCCCAGTAGCGGCGCTCGGGCTCCATGAAGAGCACCGGGTCCGCCGAGGCGATGGACTGCTGCACCATCCAGTACGCGTCGTGCGCGCTGGAGGGGTACACCACGCGCAGGCCCGCGGTGTGCGCGAACAGCACCTCGGGGCTCTCGGAGTGGTGCTCCACCGAGCCGATGCCGCCGCCGGCGGGCATGCGGATCACCACCGGCACCGACAGGCGCCCGCGCGAGCGCGCCCGCAGCTTCGCCAGCTGCGTGACGATCTGGCTGAAGGCGGGGAAGACGAACCCGTTGAACTGGATCTCGCACACCGGCCGGTAGCCGCGCAGCGCCATGCCCAGCGCGGTGCCGACGATGCCCGCCTCGGCCAGCGGGGTGTCCATCACCCGGTCCTCGCCGAAGTCCTTCTGCAGCCCGTCCGTGACGCGGAACACCCCGCCCAGGCGGCCGATGTCCTCGCCCATCAGCAGCACCCGCGGGTCGCGCTCCATCGCGGCGCGCAACCCGGCGTTGATCGCCTTGGCGATCGGCATGCGCTCCATCAGCGCTCCCCCCCGACGGTCGACCCCTGCTGCTCGTCCTGCTCGTGGCGGGCCCAGGCGGCGAGGAACTCGTCGCGCTCGGCCAGCACCTGCGGGTGCGGTTCGGCGTAGGCGTGCTCGAACATCGACGCCGGCTCCGGGTCGGCCATCTCGCCCAGCCCGGCGCGCAGCCGCGCGGCGAAGACGTCGGCGCGCTCCTGCACCGCCCGCTCGGCCGCGTCGTCCAGCACGCCCTCGGCGCGCAGGTGCGCGCGGAAGCGGTCCAGCGGGTCGCGCTCGCGCCAGACGTCCACCTCGGCGGCGTCGCGGTAGCGGGTGGGGTCGTCGGCGGTGGTGTGCGCGCCCATCCGGTACGTGAAGGCCTCCACGAAGGTGGGGCCGCCGCCGGAGCGGGCGCGCTCCAGCGCGGCGCGCACCACCGCCAGCACCGCCAGCACGTCGTTGCCGTCCACGAGGACGCCGGGCACCCCGGCACCCTCGGCGCGCCGGTGCAGCGGCACCGCCGACTGCCGCTGGACGGGCTCGGAGATCGCCCACTGGTTGTTCTGGCAGAAGAAGACGACTGGGGCGTTGTAGACCGCGGCCCAGTTCAGCGCCTCGGCGGCCTCGCCCTGGCTGGTGGCCCCGTCGCCGAAGCAGACCACCACGGCGGTGTCGCGCTCGGGGTCACCGGTGCCCACCGCGCCGTCGCGCTGCACGCCCATGGCGTAGCCCACGGCGGGCAGCATCTGCGCGGCGATCACCATCGTGTACGGGTGCACGCCGTGGGCCACGGGGTCCCAGCCGCCGTGGTCCACGCCGCGGAACAGGCTCAGCAGGTGCAGCGGGTCCACGTCGCGCGCCAGCAGGAAGCCGTGGTCGCGGTAGCTGGGGAAGACGTGGTCCTGGCGGCGCAGGGCGCGCGCGGCGCCGACCTGCGCGGCCTCCTGGCCGCGGCTGCCCGGCCACAGGCCCAGCTGGCCCTGGCGCTGCAGGGCCTCGGCCTCGGTGTCCAGCCGGCGCATCAGCACCAGGTCGGCGAGCACCTCCAGGGCCTCGGCCGGCTCCAGGTGCACGTCGTAGCCCGGGTGCGCGCGCCGGGCGCCGGTGGCGTCCAGCAGCTGCACCATCTCCTCGCCGCGGACCCGTGCCGGGCCGACCGCTGCGTCGGTCACGCGCTCCCCCTCCGTCGGACGGTCCCGGTGGCGGTCCGGCGCCAGCGCGAACCTACGGTCCCGTACCTTACGGGTGCGTACCTTACGCGAGAGTAGGTCGGCGCACGAGGCGCGCGCGAGCGGACGGGGCCGGACGCGGGCCCGTCCAGGTGGGCGCGGGCGGGCGCGGACGGGCGCGGGCGCGCGGCGGCGTCCCCGGCACCGCGCCCGGCACCGCGCCCGACGGACCTCAGCGCAGGCGCGCCGCCACGTCCAGGAAGCGGGCGTTCGCCGCCGCCTCGGCCACCGTGACGCGCACGCCGTCGGTGCCGTAGCCGCGCACCGACAACCCCTCCGCGCCGAACGCCTCGACCAGGGCGGGCGTGCGCCCACCGACCGGCAGCCACACGAAGTTGCCCTGCGCGTCCGGCACCCGCCAGCCCTGCTCGCGCAGCGCGTCCAGGACGCAGTGGCGCTCGGCCACCAGCGCGGCCACGCGCCCCATCAGCTCCGCCTCCGCCGCCGGCTGCAGCGAGGCGACCACGGCCGCCTGCCCGATCGCGGTCACCCCGAACGGCGTGGCCGCCTTGCGCAGCGTCGCGGCGACCTCGGGGTGGGCCACCGCCACGCCCACGCGCAGCCCCGCCAGCCCGTACGCCTTGGAGAAGGTCCGCAGCACCACGACGTTGGGGTGCGCGCGCAGCACGTCCACGCCGTCGGGCACCTCCGGGTCGTCGACGAACTCGCGGTAGGCCTCGTCCAGCACGACGAGCACGTCGCCGGGCACCTGCGCCAGGAACGCCTCGAGCTCGGCGGCGCGCACCGCCGGGCCCGTGGGGTTGTTCGGCGAGCACAGCACCACCAGCCGGGTGCGCCCGGTGATCGCCGCGAGCATCGCCGGCAGGTCGTGGCGGGACTCGGCCGTCAGCGGCACCTGCACCGCGCGCGCGTCGCCGATCGCCGCGGCGATGGGGTACGCCTCGAAGGAGCGCCAGGCGAAGACGACCTCGTCGCCGGGGTCGCACGCCACCTCCACCAGCTGCGCCAGCAGCCGCACGCTGCCGGTGGCCGCCGCGAGCTGCTCGGGCCGCACGCCCCAGCGGGCGGCGACCGCGTCGAGCATCGCCGCGGCCGAGGGGTCGGGGTAGCGGTTGACCTCCGCGGCCGCCCGCGCGATGGCCTCCAGCACGCTCGGCAGCGGCGGGTAGGGGTTCTCGTTGGAGGAGAGCTTGAACACCTCCAGCCCCTCGCGCACCCGGGCGGGACGGCCCGCCACGTACGCGGGCACCCTCGCCATGTTCGCCCGCAGGCGCGGGAGGAGCTCTGCAGCGCTGGAGGTCGGCACCGGCTCAGCTTAGGACCGCGCTCCCCCGCCGCCGCGGGCCCGGCGCACCGGCCCACGGCACCGGCCCGCGGCACCGCACCGGCCCACCGGGGGCGCGCCGCGGGCCGGTGTACGACACTGCCGAGCGCACCTGTTCGACGCTGGACCCCGCACCCCACGCCGGCCCCGCACGCGGGGCCCCTACGACCGCCGGACGGTTCTCCATGCCCGAGCTGATCGACTACGCCGACGACCCCAAGGCGCTGTTCGCCACCTTCGCGCTGTTCCCCTCCGGGGTGGCCGCCCTGTCGGCGGTCGTCGACGGCGAGCCGGTCGTCCTGGTCGCCTCCTCCTTCCAGGTGGGCATCTCCGCCGACCCGCCGCTGGCGCTCGTCGCCGTGCAGCACACCTCGACGAGCTGGCCGAAGCTGCGCCGCGCCCCGCGCATCGGCGTCTCCGTGCTCGGCGAGGCCCACGACGTCGCCGCCCGCCAGCTGGCCTCCAGGGCGGGCGACCGCTTCGCGGGCATCGAGACGACGACCACCGCCACGGGGGCGCACTTCGTGCACGGCGCCCCGGCCTGGCTGGAGTGCAGCATCCACTCGCAGTTCCCCGCCGGCGACCACGACGTGGTGCTGCTGCAGGTGCACGCCCTGGGCACCGAGCCGGACCTGGAGCCGCTGGTGTGGCACGCCAGCGGCTTCCGCGCCCTGCAGCCGCGCGCCACCGCCTGAGCCGGGACGCACCCGGCACCCCCGGCACCGGCCGCTCACAGCCGCTCCGCCCGGTAGTCGAAGACCTCCACGCGGGCGCCGGGCGCGTCGAGGAAGGCGCGCGCGGAGGCGCGGTAGTCCACCAGGGCCCGCTCGTCGCTGGCGTCCACCAGGGCGGCGGTGCGCAGGTAGCCGTTCCAGCCGTGCGCCGCCAGCGGGTCGGCCGCCACCGCGGCGGCCAGCGCGGGGTCCGCGCCGACGTCGCGGCGCACCACCGTGCGCGAGGCGGAGCCCTGCGCGGCCCGCCCGTCCAGGGCCGGCACGAGGTCGCCGGTGTGCTCCAGCGAGAGCACCCGCACGTCGCCGGGCACGGCGGTGGCGTCCACCGGCGAGCCGGCGGTGACGACGTGGGTGACCCGGTAGCGCGCCGTGAACGCCTCGTCGGCGGCCAGGGCCGCCGCCGTCAGGCCCCCCTGGCTGTGCCCGGCCAGCATCACCGGCTCGTCGGCGCCGACCCCGGCGCGGCGCACCGCCTCGGCCACGGCCGCGGCGGTGGCGGTGGGCTCCCCGGCCACGGCCCGCAGGTTCGTCGTCAGGTCCATCGGGGTGCCCCCGGGGCGCGGCAGCGGCGTCCAGTCCTGCGTGCCGGGCACCTCCACGACCCAGGCCACGGAGCCGTCGGCGTGCGTGACACGCTCCAGGCGCACCACGCCCGGCTCCGGCCGGCCGGCGGGGGGCATGCGCCCGCCCACCGACCCCGCCGGCCCGTCCGGGGCGAACCCGGTGGACTGGTGGGCCACCCCGTCGAGGACCTCGGCGATGCCGCGCGGCGGGCGGGTCGGCACCGCCCGCCGCGCCGCGGGCACCACCCGCACGCCCGACTCGCGCAGCAGCGGGCTCACCGCGCCCAGGGCGGTCAGCGCCGCGGCGACCTCCGCGGCCCCCGCGCCCGGCGCCAGCACCTCCGGGGCCGCCGCGACCAGGCCGCCCGCCAGCAGCGGCGAGCGCGCCGCGGCCGCCCGCAGCACCGCCGGGGTGGTGGCCACGGCCTCCTGCACCAGCCACGGGTGCCGCGCCGCCAGCAGCGCCACCCGCTGCACGTCCCCGCGGACGCGGTCGTCCACGGCACCGGCCTCGTGCGCCGCGAAGGCCCCCAGGTCCTCCAGGTCCACCCCGCCGGTGGCGACCACCTGCACCAGGGCGCGGGCCAGGACGCGGTCACCGGCCTCGGCGCTGCGGTGGGCGACGTCCGCGGCCAGGAGCCCGGCGGCCCCCGCCGCCACCGCCGGTGCGGCCTGCACGACGGCCTGCGCGGCCGCGCGCCGGGCCAGCGCCACGACCGCCGCCGCGACCTCCTCGCCGGCGCGGTAGCGCAGCGCGGCGGTGCGCAGCATCCCGGCGAGCAGGAGCAGCCGCGCGGACAGCGTCGTGGCCGA
>NZ_JBJLSG010000176.1:0-9472 GCF_050871925.1 Kineococcus gurbantunggutensis | reverse complement strand
AAGGAAGTGGCAACTTCCTTGATCACCGCAGGGGTAGGGGTGGGGGTGGAGGTGGGAGCGTCGGGCCGGAGAGCCGGGGCCGAGAAGCCGGGGCCGGGGCCGGGGCCGGGGCCGGGGCCGGGGCCGGGGTCAGCGGACGCTGCGGGCCAGGCGGACCAGGGACTCCGGGGCGTCGTCGCGGGGCAGCACGACCTCCACGAGGGCGGGGCGGCCGGCGTCGGCGCGGACCTTGCCGAGCACCTCGACGAGCTCGGCGGGCGTGGCCGCGCGGTGGGTCGCGGTGCCGGGGGCGCCGAGCGCGGCGGGCAGGCGCGTCCAGTCCCACGCGACGACGTCCTGGTAGTCGGCCTCGGGGCTGCGGATGGCGCGCTCGACGGTGTACCCGCCGTTGTCGAGCAGCAGCACCGTGGGCGCCAGGCCCCGCTCCAGCAGGCGGCCGAGCTCCTGCACGGTGAGCTGGGCGGAGCCGTCGCCGATGACGAGGACGGTCTCGCGGCCGGGCGCGGCCAGCATCGCCCCCAGCGTGGCGGGCAGGGTGTAGCCGATGGAGGACCACACCGGCTGACCCAGCAGGTCGCAGCCGTCGGGCAGGGTCAGCTCCACCGCCCCGTAGAACGAGGTGCCCGCCTCGGCGACGAGCAGGGTCCCCGGCTCCAGCCAGTCCTGCAGCAGCGGCCACAGGTCGGCGTGGGTGAGGGGGCCGTCGGGGTCGGCGCTGACGTGGGCGACCGGCGCGGGCACCTCCCGGCGCGGCAG
Source organism: Kineococcus gurbantunggutensis (assembly GCF_050871925.1). Taxonomy (NCBI): domain Bacteria; kingdom Bacillati; phylum Actinomycetota; class Actinomycetes; order Kineosporiales; family Kineosporiaceae; genus Kineococcus; species Kineococcus gurbantunggutensis. Next base: position 8,716 of record NZ_JBJLSG010000176.1, on the reverse strand, counting down.
CGGGGCCGGTTCGGGGCGGCGCGCGGCCAGGACCTCGTGCAGCAGCCGCAGCGACTCGTCCAGGTGCACGCCGTGGAAGACGTCACCGGCGATGCGCGCGTGGTCGAGCTGGAGGTCCACGGCGGCGTCGGGGTCGAAGCCGTGGGTGAAGGACCCGGTGAGGAAGTCGGTCATGACGGCGCCGGCCAGCACCAGCGGGGCGGCGGTGTCGACCTGGCGGCGGGTGCGCTCGGAGCGGCAGAACTCCCCCGCGTACACGCCGAGGTTCGCCGGGTGCGACTCGTCCAGCAGCGCCTTGGAGGCGGACTGGGTGGCCACCCGCACGCCGTTCTGCGCGGCGATCGCGCGCATGCGCTCCTCCAGGTGGCGCCGGTGCAGGCGCGGGCCGGCCAGGACGGTGACCTCGGCGGCGCCGTCGAGGAAACCGGCCAGCGCGGCGGCGAACTCCGCGGAGGCCTGCGCGTCGCTGCGCAGCACGCGCAGCGGGCGGGCCAGCGGGGCGGCGGAGACGCGGGCGAGGGCGACGTCGGCGGGCACGCCGAGGTAGACCGGCTTGGAGCTGCCCACGGCCGTCAGCAGGGCCTGGTCGATCGCGGTGGCCGCGCCGTGCGGGCGCAGCACGACCGCCGAGGCGGTGACCTCCGCGGCGATCCGCGCGAAGTGCCCGAAGTCGCCGTCGGCCAGGGAGTGGTGCAGCAGGGCGCCGTCGGCCATGGCGCGGGTGGCGGGCATCCCGACGACGTGGACGACGGGCACGTCCTCGGCGAAGCTGCCGGCGAGGGCGTTGACGGCGGACAGCTCGCCCACGCCGAAGGTGGTGACGAACGCGGCCGGGCCGCGGCGCAGCCGGGCGTAGCCGTCGGCGCAGTACCCGGCGTTGAGCTCGTTGGCCGAGCCGACCCAGGTCAGCTCGCCGGTGGCGAGGACCTCGTCGAGCAGGGCGAGGTTGAAGTCGCCGGGCAGGCCGAACAGGTGGCGCACGCCGAGCTGGGCCAGGCGGTGCGCGAGGTAGGCCCCCACGGAGACCGTGGCGGTGGGCGCCGGTGCGGCCGGGGAGGGGGCGGCAGCGGCCGCGCTGGTCGTCGTCACGCCCCGATGACAGTCCGGCCGGTCGGATCGCGCAACACCCCGCTGCCGGACCGGTCGATCCGACCAGTGGTGCACCTGTGGACCCTCCTAGAGTGGTCGTCGTGACCACCCTGGACGCCACCGACCGCCGCGTGCTCGCGGCGCTGGACGCCGACCCGCGCGCGACGGTCGCCCAGCTCGCCCTGGACCTGGGCCTGGCCCGCGGGACGGTCCACGCGCGCCTGGAGCGGCTGGCGGCCGGGACGGCGCTGCGCCCGCACTCCACCCGCGTCACCCCCGAGGCGCTGGGCCTGCCGATGCGGGCGCTGGTGACGGCGGACGTGGAGCAGAGCGAGTTCGAGGGGATGGTGGCGGACATGGCCCGCATCCCCGAGGTGGTCGAGTGCCTGGGGATCTCCGGCGACTCGGACCTGATGATCCAGATCGCCGCGCGCGATGCCGACCACGTCTACGAGATCACGCAGCGCATCATGCGCTGCCGCGGGATCCGGCGGACGTCGACGTCGATCGTGCTGCGCGAGCTGCTGGCCTACCGGGTGGAGCACCTGCTGCGCGCGTGAACCCCCGCGCGCACCTCTCCGCGTCGGGGTCCGTTGCCCTGCCGTCCACCCGCAGTTGCTCCGGCGTTCGGCACCCGCTGGGAGGTTGTGCGCGCACCCACGGGCACGTCCGCGGCCCGCGCCGAGGACCACGCGAGAGGTCGAACGCCTTGTCTGAGAAGCATTCTCACCACAGCGACGAGCAGGACCCCGACGGCACGCGCGGCGGGTTCTTCACCCGCCGCGGGCTGCTGGGCACCGGCGCCGGCGGCCTGGCCACCGCCATCGTCTGGGGCCACGGCCTGCGCGGCGCCGAGACCGCCGCCGCCGCCCCCGTCCAGTACGCGCAGCTGAACCACAAGGACCCGCACGCCTTCACCGGCGTCGTGCGCCGCAACGCGCGCAGCACCGCCACCACCAGCGCCGTGCGGATCCTGCCGCTGGACCGCGCGAAGTTCCAGGTCGGCTCCACCTTCGACCTGCGCATCGAGGCCACCGGCGTGGACCCCGAGACCACCCGCATCGTCATCCGGCTCAGCAGCGAGGACGGCCCCGCCGCCCTGCTGAGCCCCGCGCCGCTGCGCACCAGCTCCGTCGAGGACTCCGTCGAGGTCACCTACGAGGGCCTGGTCTACCCCGAGGCCGGCACCTTCACCGTCTCCGCCGAGGTCACCTCCTCCGCCGGCACCGCGCGGGCCGAGGTGCGGCACGAGGTCGTCCTGGCCGACGCCGAGGGCAAGAAGGCCAAGAACGTCATCTTCTTCCTCGGCGACGGCATGGGCGCCGCGGCCATCACCGGTGCGCGGATCCTGTCCAAGGGCATCGTCGAGGGCAAGTACAAGGGCCTGCTCGAGATGGACCGCATGGAGTTCCGCGGGAACGTCACCACCTCCGGCTCCGACGCCATCGCCACCGACTCGGCGAACTCGATGTCGGCCTACATGACCGGCCACAAGACCGCCGTGAACGCCATGGGCGTCTACCCCGGCAACGACCCCGACCCGGCGCGCAGCCCCAAGGTCGAGACGATGGCCGAGGTCCTCAAGCGCTCGCGCGAGATGTCCATCGGCATCGTCACCACCGCCGAGGTCCAGGACGCCACCCCGGCCGCGGTGTTCGCCCACACCCGCCGCCGCTCCGAGTACGTGAACATCATGGAGCAGGCCCTGCAGCCCGGGCAGATGCCCGACGTGCTCATGGGCGGCGGGCGCGCCACGTTCCTGCCGCAGTCGCAGACCGGTTCGCGCCGCACCGACGAGCGCAACCTCGTCGAGGAGTTCAAGGACAAGGGCTTCGCCTACGCCGGCACCCGCGCGGAGCTGAACTCCGTCATGGCCGCCGGGACCCCGGAGAAGCTGCTGGGCACCTTCACGCTGGGCAACCTCAACGTCTACATCGACCGCGAGATCACCCCGAACCCCGAGGTGCTCGGGCAGTTCACCGACCAGCCCGGCCTGGTCGAGATGACCCGCGCCGCCCTGAAGGTCCTGGAGCAGAACGACAAGGGCTTCTTCCTCATGGTGGAGGGCGCCTCGATCGACAAGTCCGAGCACCCCCTGGACGGCCCTCGCGCCGTCTACGACACCATCGAGCTCGACCAGGCCGTCGGCGTCGCCAAGGAGTGGGCCGCGGACCGCGACGACACCCTCATCGTCGTCACCGCCGACCACAACCACGCCATGAGCATCGCCGGCACGCACAGCCTGTCCAAGGACGCCGCCGACGACGAGCCCGCCCGCCAGGCCAACGGCGTGTACGCCGACGCCGGGTTCCCCACCTACGTCGACGCGGACGGCGACGGGTTCCCCGACGACCCCAACCCCGACGTGCAGCTGTTCTTCGGCTGGTCGAACCACCCCGACCACCCGGACGACTTCGCGCACAACCCGGTGCTCGCGCAGCCCGCGCTGGAGGACCCGGCCACCGAGCGGGCCGTGCCCAACCCGAAGCGCGACCCCGGCGCGGTCGTCCAGATCGGCAACCTGCCGCTGGAGGAGACCAACTGCGTGCACACCGTCGAGGACGTCACCATCGCCGCCTCCGGCCCCGGTGCCGCCCGCTTCGGCCACGTGCTCGACAACACCGAGGTGTTCCACGCGATCGCCGACAGCCTCGGCCTGCGCATCCCCACCTACCGCCTGCGCAGCTCCGGCGCCGTCGCGGAGTCCACCGTGACCGCCGAGCCGGCCGCCGTCGCCGGCTGACGCCCCGCGGCCGGCCGGCACCCGCCGGCCGGGGACCGGTCCGGTCCGGTCCGGTTGAGCGCGCACGCTTCCCCCGTTCCTCCCGCGCCGCCCCTGCGCCCCGTTAGGATCGGTGACGATCCGTGCTCGACCGTGCGCGGCGGAGGGAGCGATCGACGTGGGCAGCGCTGCAGCCGGGCCGGACGGGCGGGAGCTGGAGCTCTTCGGCCCCTTCGGACCCTTCGACGCCCTCGCCGAGGCCGCCCACCGCCTCTACCTGGACGGCTACGGCGAGGACGCGGTCCGCGCCGCCCGCGAGGGCCTGGTGCTCTCCGAGGCCGCCGGCGACGAGCGCACCGCCCGCTACCTGCAGTTCATCTCCTGCGTGGCCCTGCACCAGCTCGGCCGCGCCGCCGAGGCCGCCGAGGAGGCCGGGCGCCTGCTGCGCCGCCTGGGCCCGCGCGCCGACCCGGTCTGGCGCGCCAAGGCCCTGTCGCTGCTGGCCGAGTCGCGCGTCGACCTGGGCATGACCGCGCTGGCGATGGACCACCTCGCCGAGGCGCAGCTCATCGTCAGCGCCCAGCCGGTGCGCACCTACGACCACCTCTCGGCGACCATGTCCGTCGCCCTGGCGCTGCGGGCGCTGGCCCTGTTCGAGCCGGCCGACGAGCTGATGCGCCTGATGCTGGGCCTGACGTTCCCGCCGGCGCGGGTGCGCCTGAACGTCGTGCAGGAGGCCGCCGTCCTGGAGGTCTCCTGGGCCGCCATGCTCGACGTGGTGGGCCGCTCCGCCGAGAGCGGCCCGCACCACGCCCGGGCCCTGGGGCACGCCGCCCGCATGCGGGCCCTGGCCCACGAGGTCGGCTACCCCGAGATGCGCGCGCGCGCCGACGCGATCGAGGGCTTCGTGCTGCACCGCACCGGCGAGCCCGCCCTGGCCGGCGCGCGGCTGCGCGCGGCCGCGGCCGCCTTCCGCCAGCGCGAGGAGCTCGTCGAGACGCAGATCGCCCGCGTCGGCCTGGCCCTGTCGCTGTCCGGGGACGGCGACGTCGACGGCGCCAACGAGCTGCTCGCCGCCGTGCAGCGCACCTCCTCCAGCACCCAGCTGGACGTGTGGGGGCTGACCGCGCTGAAGGTGCGCGCCGAGACCGCCGTGCGCCACCGCGGCGGCCACGAGGCCGCCGACGCCCTCGGCGAGCTGGCCCGCATCTCGCTGTCGCGGCTGTGGCAGGACCGCGAGAGCCGCTTCGAGGCGCTGCAGGACCGCATCCGCCAGCACGAGATGGCCGAGCAGGTCGTGCGCCAGGGCCGCGCGGCCCTGGTGGACCCCATGACGGGGCTGGGCAACCGCCGGCGCCTGCAGCAGCTGCTGGAGCGGCCCGACCAGCGCTTCAGCGCCGTGCTCGTCGACCTCGACGGCCTGCGCGCGGTCAACGACCAGCGCGGCCCCGACGTCGGCGACGCCGTCCTGCGCCGGGTGGCCGCGCTGCTGGTGGAGAACTGCCGCGACGACGACGTGCTGGTGCGCTACGGCGGCGACGAGTTCGTCGTGCTGCTGCCCGCCGGCGGCACCGGGCCCGCGCCCCTGCTGGTGGCCGAGCGGCTGCTGGAGGCGGTGCGCAAGGAGCCCTGGCTGGAGATCGCCCTGGGGCTGCGGGTGACCGCCTCCGTGGGCGTGGCCGGGCCCGCGCCGGCGGCCGAGGCGCTGGCCGCCGCCGACGCGGCCTGCGCACGGGCCCGGCGCGCCGGCGGGGACCGGCTCGAGAGCGCCTGAGCCGCGCCCGCGCCCGCCGGGTCGTGTCGGGGCCGCCGCCTAGTCTGTGGCGGTGAGCAGCATCGGCGGACCGCGCAGCTACCGCGACGAGGCGGTGGTCCTGCGCACCGCGAAGCTGGGCGAGGCCGACCGCGTCATCACCCTGCTCACGCGCCACCACGGGCGCGTGCGGGCGGTCGCCAAGGGCGTGCGGCGCACCTCCTCGCGCTTCGGCGCGCGCCTGGAGCCGTTCACCTGCGTGGACGTGCAGCTGCACCGCGGCCGCAACCTCGACACCGTCACCCAGGCCGACGTCCTGGCCCCCCTCGGCGCCACCATCGCCGCCGACTACGGCCTCTACACCGCCGGGCACGCCCTGCTGGAGACCGCCGAGCGCTTCACCGAGGTCGAGCGCGAGAGCAACACCCAGCAGTACCTGCTGCTCGTCGGCGCCCTGCGCACCCTGGCGCGGCGCGAGCACGCCGCCACGCTCGTGCTCGACGCGTTCCTGCTGCGCTCGCTGGCCGTGGCCGGCTACGCGGCCAGCTTCGGCGACTGCGCCCGCTGCGGCGCCCCCGGCCCGCACACCGCCTTCTCCGTGCCCGCCGGCGGGGCGGTGTGCCCGGTGTGCCGCCCGCCGGGCTCGGCCGCCCCCGACCCGCGCACCCTGGAGCTGCTCGCGGCGCTGCTGTCGGGGACGTGGGACGTCGCCGACGCCAGCGACGCGCGCTGCCGCGACGAGGGCAGCGGCCTGGTGGCCGCGTTCCTGCAGTGGCACCTCGAGCGCGGCATCCGCTCCCTGCGGCACGTCGAGCGGGTCTGAGCGGACCGCCCCGGCGCACCGCCGCGCGCGCGTGCGAAGCTCGGACGTCGTGAGCACCCCCGCACGACGCACCCTCGGGCGCCGCGCCGCGGCCCCCGCGCCCCGCACCGTCCAGGCGCCCCCGCCGCACCCCTCCGGCGCGCGCCCGCCGCAGCTGCCGCCGGAGCTGGTGCCCAAGCACGTCGCCGTCGTCATGGACGGCAACGGCCGCTGGGCCAACCAGCGCGGGCTGCCGCGCAACGAGGGGCACAAGCGCGGGGAGGCCTCCCTGCTGGACGTGGTCGCCGGCGCCGTCGAGATCGGCGTCACCCACCTCTCGGCCTGGGCGTTCTCCACCGAGAACTGGAAGCGCAGCCCCGACGAGGTGCGCTTCCTCATGGGCTTCAACCGCGACGTCATCCGCCGCCGCCGCGACGAGATGCACTCCTGGGGCGTGCGGGTGCGCTGGGCCGGTCGCCGCCCGCGCCTGTGGCGCAGCGTCGTCGACGAGCTGGAGGCCGCCGAGGAGCTGACCCGCGACAACACCGTGTGCACCCTGACGATGTGCGTGAACTACGGCGGCCGCGCGGAGATCGCCGACGCCGCCCGCGCCATCGCCCGCGAGGTCGCCGCCGGGCGGCTGAACCCCGAGCGCGTCGACGAGCGCACCGTCGCCCGCTTCCTCGACGAGCCCGACATGCCCGACGTGGACCTGTTCTGGCGCTCCTCCGGCGAGCAGCGCACCTCCGGGTTCCTGCCCTGGCAGTCCACCTACGCCGAGATGGTCTTCTCCGACGTGCTGTGGCCCGACGTGGACCGGCGCGCGCTGTGGGCGGCGATCGAGACCTACGCCCGGCGCGACCGCCGCTACGGCGGGGCCGTCGACGCCCCCGGGAGCGCGCCCGCCGCGCCCGCCGGGGCCGGGACCGCCGCGCCCGTCGAGACCGCCGAGACCGCCGAGCCGGGCGCGTGAGCGCGCCGCGCCCGGTGGCCGCCCTGGCCGCGCCCGCGGTGCGCGAGGTGCGCACGGCGGTGCGGTGGGGCGTGCAGCACGGCGTGCCGCGCCTGGGCGTGCGCCGCGGGGCGCGCACCGGGGACCTGCAGTCGGTGCTGCTGGCCGACCCGGCGACCTGGCGCGAGCCCTACGCCTTCCACGAGCGCGTGCGCGCCGCCGGGCCGCTGCTGACGGGCCGCTTCACCTGCATGAGCGCCTCGCACCCGGTGGTGCGCGAGGTCCTGGGCGGCGCCGACTTCGGCGTCGGGGCCCTGCACGACGTGCCGGTGCCGCGGCTGCGGCGGCTGCTGGAGTGGGCCGGGCGCGACCGGCCCACCCACCCCGTCGAGCCGCCCTCGATGCTCGCGGTCGACCCGCCCGAGCACACCCGCTACCGGCGCCTGGTCTCCAAGGTCTTCACCGCCCGGGCGGTGGAGGGGCTGCGCCCGCGGGTGGAGGAGCTGGCCGGCGAGCTGCTCGACGAGGTGGCCGGCCGCGGTGCCGGCGCCGACGCCGTGCGCGACTACGCGCTGCGCCTGCCGGTGGCCGTCATCGCCGAGCTCCTCGGCGTGCCGCCGCACCGGCGCGAGGAGGTCCGCGCCTTCGAGGCGGGCCTGGCCGGCAGCCTGGAGGTCGCCGCCCCCTGGCGCGACGTGCGCGCCGTCGACGCCGCCCTGCGCGGCTTCGACGCCTGGATCGGCGAGCACCTGCGCCGGCTGCGCCGCCACCCCGGCGAGGACCTGCTCAGCCGCCTGGTGGCCGTCACCGACGACGAGGCCGACGGGGGAGGGCGCCTGAGCGAGACCGAGCTGCGCGCCACCGCCGGGCTGCTCATGGCCGCCGGGTTCGAGACGACCGTGAACCTGCTCGGCTCGGCCACCGCGCTGCTGCTGCAGCACCCCGACCAGCTCGGCCTCGTGCGCGCCGACCCCTCGCTGTGGCCGGGGGCGGTGGAGGAGTCCCTGCGGCTGGAGACGCCCGTGCAGCTCACCTCCCGCCGGGCCCTGCGCACCACCACCGCCGGCGGGTGCGAGGTGCGTGCCGGCGCCCGCGTGGTGCTGCTGCTGGGCGCGGCCAACCGCGACCCGGACGTCTTCGCCGACCCCGCCCGCTTCGACGTGCGCCGCGCCAACGCCCGCGAGCACCTGGCCTTCTCCGCCGGCCGGCACTTCTGCCTGGGCGCGGCGCTGGCCCGCCTGGAGGGGCAGGTGGGCCTGCGGGCGCTGTTCGAGCGCTTCCCGGACCTGCGACTGGCCCCCGGGGCGCGGCGCACCACCACGCGGGTGCTGCGCGGCTGGCGCAGCCTGCCGGTGGCGCTGGCCTGACGCGCCGCGGCCCCGTCCCCCCGCGCGGGGG
>NZ_JBJLSG010000175.1:0-9597 GCF_050871925.1 Kineococcus gurbantunggutensis | reverse complement strand
AATCCACCCACCCCCCCCCCCCCACCCCCCCCCCCCCCCCCCCCCCCCCCGCCCCCCCCCCCCCCCCCCCCCCCCCCCCCCCCGGGCGGGGTCGTCGTGCTCAACGGGGCCTCCTCGGGCGGACGCACCCCGCGGCGCGGGGTGACCCCTCCCCATCGGCGGGCCGTGCGCGCGCTTGAGGCATCCCCTCGAGGGACGGGGACCGGCGCGCGGCGGGCGTCGGCGCGCGGCGGGCGTCGGCGCGCGGCGGGCGTCGGCGCGCCGTGGGGTCAGCCCGCGGCCGGGGCCGGTGCGGCGGGGGCGGCCGCCAGCCGGCGCTCGGCGACGGCGGCGTGCGGCCACCGCGCCACCCGGTCGGGCAGCGCGGGCCGGGCGGTGCGCAGCAGGGCGCGGGCGGCGCCGGCGGCGGCGCGGCGGCCGGGGGTGCGCGCCAGGCCGTAGGCGTCGGCCACGGACGGCGGCAGCAGGTCGGCGGTGACGCTGCGGGCCAGGGCCGCCACGCCCGGCAGGGGCGGGCGGGTGCGCTGGGTGAGGATGCCGCCGGCGACGGTGCGGGCGGCGTCGGTGACCACCAGGCCGGCGACGCTGCGCTCCCAGTAGCGCTCGAAGTCCGCGGCGGTGGGCGGCAGCACCGCCTGCGGCACCGCGAACAGGCGCGCGAAGGGCCACGAGCCGCGCCAGTGCTCCTCGCGCTCGGCGGCGTCCAGGACGCGGCCCAGGTAGCGCTCGGCGACGCGGCGGGCCGTCCACACCAGCGTCGCGTGCACCCACAGCGCCAGGTCCGGGTCGCCGGCGCGGTACGGGGTGCCCGCCGGCGTGCCGGGCACCGCGGCGCGGGTGGTGCCGCGCACCCGGGCGTGCTGGGCGCCGACCTCCCGGGCCGCCGCGCGGGCCTGCTCGGTGTCGCCGAAGGTGACCGTCAGCGCGGCCTGCAGCGTCGCCAGCAGCCGGTGCGCCGGGCCGGCGGTGTAGTCGCTGTGCACGGCCACGCCCTCGGCGACGAGCGGGTGGGCGACCTGCAGCAGGATCGCGGCCGGCCCGCCCAGGACGACGGCCCGCTCGGCGGTGACCTCCCGGAAGGCGCCGGGGGCGCAGACCCCGGGGTCGCCGGGCGCGCCCGGGCCGGGCGGGGGCGGGAAGGCGGCGCCCAGCGGCAGCCGGGGCAGGCGGGGGCGGGCCGTGGTGTCCATCGCCCCCAGCCTCGCCCCCGGTGCGCGCTCCCGCACGGCCGCGCTGCCGCGCGGGAGCACGGCCGCGCGGCGCGCTCAGGCGCGCGCGGCGCGCAGCGCGTCGGCCAGCCCGGTGGCCGGGCGGCCGATCAGGCGCTGCAGGTCCTCGCTGGTGGTGTGCAGCTCCCCGCGCGCGGTGGAGGCGTCCAGGGCGGCCACGAAGCCCGCGGTGCCCTCGTCCAGGCCCGCGGCGCGCAGGTGCGCGACGTGCTCCTCGGTGCTCAGGTCGCGGTGGGCCACCGGCGTGCCGGTGACCTCGGTGATGGTCGCGGCCAGCTCGGCGAGGGTGAAGGCGGGCCCGCCGAGCTCGTGGACGCGGTCCCCGGCGCCGTCGTCGAGCAGCGCGGCGGCCGCGGCGGCGGCGTAGTCGGCGCGGGTGGCGGCGGAGACGCGCCCGTCGCGGGTGGAGCCGACGACCTCGCCGGTGCTCAGGTGCTGCCCGAGCCGGTCGGTGTAGTTCTCGGTGTACCAGCCGTTGCGCAGCAGCGTGTGCGCCAGCCCGGAGGCGGCGATGGCCTCCTCCGTGGCCCGGTGGTCGGGGGCCAGCGGGTTCCCGGTGGTGCCGGCGCGCAGGATGCTCGTGTAGGCCAGGCGCTGCACGCCGGCGGCCACCGCCGCGTCGACCACGTTGCAGTGCTGGGCCAGCCGCTGGCCGGGGGCGTCGCCGGAGATCAGCAGCAGGCGGTCCACGCCGGCCAGCGCCGGGCCCAGGGTGGCCGGCTCGGCGTGGTCGGCGCGGCGCACCCGCACCCCGCGCGCGGCGAGGTCGTCGAGCTTGGCGGGGGTGCGCGCGAGGGCGACGACGTCGCCGGGCGCGACGCCGCGCTCGAGCAGGGCCTCGACGACGAGGCGGCCGAGCCTGCCGCTGGCGGCGGTGACGGCGAAGGTGGTCATGGTGCTCTCCTCGGGTGCGTGCTGCGTCTTCCGCGGGCACTAACCTTCCGAAAGCGCCGGTTGTTCCGGCGGGTGCCTACCATCGGGGGGTGAGCGCCGGCGAGGACCCGTCCCAGCAGCTCGTCGTGGACGTCTTCGCCCGCGGCTGCACCTCCCGCGCCGCCTTCGAGGACGTCACCGGCCGCTGGGCCTCCCTGGTGCTGCTGGCGCTGGGGGAGGGGCGCTACCGCTTCAACGCGCTGCGGCGCCGCGTGGAGGGGGTCAGCGAGAAGATGCTCTCGCAGACCCTGCAGGCCCTGGAGCGCGACGGCATGCTCACCCGCGAGGTCGTCACCGCCATCCCCCCGCGCGTGGAGTACGAGCTGACCCCCCTGGGCGCCGGCGTCGCACAGCGGCTGCGGGCGCTGGCCGACCTGCTCGAGGAGCGCGCCGGCGAGGTGCAGCGCGCCCGCGAGGCGCACGCCGCCGCGCGCTGAGCACCCCGCCCCGCCCCGCCGCGCCCGTGCCCGTGCCCGTGTGCGCGCCCGGGAACGGCGACGGGCGCCGCCCCCCGGAGGGGGCGGCGCCCGTCGCGGTGCGGGGACCGCCGTCAGGCGCGCACGTCGCGCTCGTTCGGCACGGCGTGGGTCATCACCAGGCCGGTGACGTCGCGCGGGCCGTTCTTGCCGAGGTTGGCCGCGCGCTGCAGCTCCTCCTCGGTCAGGGTCTGCGTCTGCAGCGGCTCCAGGTGGCGGACGTCGTCGGCGGTGATGCCCAGGCCCTCGCCGACGCGGCGGCCGTACTCGTCGTCGGCCATGAACATGTGCCAGACCATGCGCTCCTGGATGGGGCGGATGCACTGCGAGAGCGCGTCGACGAAGTTCGCGACGAGCTCGTCCTTCTCCCAGTCCTCGGAGAGCTGGAAGCGCTCGCCCGCCTGCTGGTAGTCGTTCGTGCGCGGGATGCGCTTGCGGGTCAGGCGCCCGGAGATGACCGGGCCCTGCTCGTCGTGGGTGGGGTAGGTGCCCTCGCGCAGGCCGCCGATGATCGACGGCTCGTAGTTCACCGTCGGGTTCTCGCCCCCGCCGTCGACGTGGTAGGCCATCTGCCCGTCGCGCTGGTTGGTGCGGACCGCGGCGTTCTTCGCCTGGTTCACCGGCAGCTGCAGGTAGTTCGGGCCGACGCGGTAGCGCTGGGTGTCGGAGTAGGAGAACGTCCGCCCGACGAGCATCTTGTCGTCGGAGAAGTCCAGGCCGTCCACCAGCACACCGGTGCCGAAGGCGATCTGCTCGCTCTCGGTGAAGAAGTCCACCGGCTTGCGGTTGAGGACCATCTTGCCGATCGGGGTGAGCGGGAAGAGGTTCTCGGGCCACACCTTGGTGTCGTCCAGCGGGTCGAAGTCGAGCTCGGGGTGCTCGTCGTCGCTCATGGTCTGGACGAGCAGCTCCCACTCGGGGTAGTCGCCCGCGTCGATGGCGGCGTAGAGGTCGCGGGTGTGCGGACCGAGGTCCTGCGCCTGCACGGCCGCGGCGTCGGCGGAGGTCCAGCTCTTCACGCCCTGCTTGGGGTGCCAGTGGTACTTGACCAGCACCGTCTCGCCCTCGGAGTTCACCCACTTGTAGGTGTTCACGCCGAAGCCCTGCTGCGTGCGGTAGCTCGCCGGGATGCCGCGGGGGGAGAAGACCAGGGTGAACATGTGCAGCGACTCGGGGGTCTGGCTGGCGAAGTCGAAGACGCGGTTGGGCACCTGGCGGTCGAAGGTGACCGGGTCGGGCTTCTGGGAGTGGATGAAGTCCGGGAACTTGATCGCGTCGCGGATGAAGAAGACGCCCAGGTTGTTGCCGACCAGGTCCCAGTTGCCGTCCTCGGTGTACATCTTCACCGCGAAGCCGCGCGGGTCGCGCAGCGCCTCGGACGAGTCGCGCCCCCCGGCCACGGTCGAGAAGCGGATCGCCAGGTCGGTGCGCTTGCCCTTCTCCTGGAACAGCTTCGCGCGGGTGTACTTCGAGATCGGCTCGTCGCCGAAGGTGCCGTAGGCCTCGAAGTACCCGAACGCGGTGGTGCCGCGCGCGTGCACGACGCGCTCGGGGATGCGCTCGCGGTCGAAGTGGCTGATCTTCTCGAGGAACTGGTAGTTCTCCAGCGTGGCCGGGCCGCGGGCGCCGACGGTGCGCTGGTTCTGGTTGTCGTAGACCGGGTGGCCCTGACGGTTGGTCAGCACCGGGCGGTCGTCGCCCGGGGCGGACTGCTGGCTGGCGACGTCGGTCATCGCACTTCCTCTCGTCGTTCTTCTGCGTGCTCGTCGGGGTGGGGGTCGGGGTCCGTGGAGCGGCACTGCGGGCACCGCCCCCAGAAGAGCACCTCGGCCTCCTCCACCGCGAAACCGGCGGTGTCGGAGGGGACGAGGCAGGGGGCGTGGCCGACGGTGCAGTCCACGTCGACGGTGCGGCCGCACTCGCGGCACACGAGGTGGTGGTGGTTGTCCCCGACGCGCGACTCGTAGCGCGCCGGGTGCCCGGCCGGCTCCAGGCACCGCGCCAGCCCGCTGCGGGTCAGCGCGTCCAGGCAGTCGTACACGGCCTGCGTCGAGACGCCCGGCAGCTCCCGGCGGGCCCGGTCGGCGATCTGCGCGACGGCCAGGTGCTCGCCCCCGCGGGCGGCGGCGTCGAGCACGTCGAGCACGACCACCCTGGGCCGGGTGGCCCGCAGGCCCCGGGCCCGCACCCTGTCCGCCGCGTCCACGCCCCGATCCCACCAGTCCAGACTGGAATCAGTCAAGACAGGATCACCGGCCTCGCCCGACCGGCCCCGCCCCGCCGGCCCCGCGGCGCGCCCGGCTCAGGGCCGGCGCCAGTCGTCGGAGGTCAGGTGCGAGCCGGCCATCGGCCCCATCTGCAGCATCCCGCCGTCCACCGCGTACGAGGCGCCCGTGACGTAGGAGCCCTCCGGCGAGCACAGCAGCGCCACCACCGCCGCGATCTCGCGGGCGTCGCCCGGGCGGCGCAGCGGCACCCCGGGGCGCTCCTCGGTGTGCGGGTCCTGGTCCTCCTGCCCGGTCATCGGCGTGGCGATCTCCCCGGGCGCGACGGCGTTGACGGTGATGCCGTGCTCGGCCAGCTCGATCGCCGCCGTGCGCGTCAGCAGCCCCAGGCCGCCCTTGGCCGCGCAGTACGGCGCCGCGCCCACCCGCGGCTGGTGCTCGTGCACGCTGGTGATGTTCACGATCCGCCCCCCGCGCCCGGCGGCGACCATCCGCCGCGCCGCGCGCTGCAGGCACAGGAACGCGCCGTCCAGGTCGGTGGCGATCACCTCGCGCCAGTCCTCGAAGGACAGCTCCAGCAGCGGCGTGGAGGTGCCGGTGCCGGCGTCGTTGACCAGGACCTCGATCCCGCCCAGGGCCTCGGCCAGCTCGTCGACGACCTCCGCGGCCGCCGGCAGGTCGCGCAGGTCCAGGTGGCGCACCTCCGCGCGCCGGCCCAGCTCGCGCACCCGGCGCGCGGTCTCCTCCCCGGCGGACTCGTCGCGGAACCAGGTGACGCCCACGTCGTGGCCGCGGCGGGCCAGCTCCACCGCGATCGCCCGGCCGATGCCGGACTCGGAGCCGGTGATGACCGCCGGGCCCGGCCGCCCGGCCGGCTCGGCGCTGCGCAGGTCGCGGAAGCCCTCGGTGCTCTGGGTGCTCTGGGTGCTCATGCCCTCCCCGTACCCGCCGCGCCCGCGCGGACACGCGCCGACCGCCCCCGGTCGCGGTCGGGGCGGCGCCCCCGGCGCGGCTGCGCGAGGATCGGGGGTGATGGCCCCCACCGACGACCCCGCCACCGGAGCCGCCCCCGCGCGCCGCCGGTGGCGACCGCCTCCGCGCGCCGCGCGCGCCCTGCGGCGGCTGCTCGCCCTGGCCGGCGTGCTCGCCGTCACCGGCGCCGGGGCCGCCGCCGGCTTCGCCCTGGCCCCCGGGCACCACACCTGGGTCGGCCCGCTGCGCACCGAGGTGCGGGTGCGCCCCAGCCTGCACCCCGGGGTGCGCATCGAGCTGCCGCCGGTCGGCGAGGTCACCTTCGACACCCACCGCGCGCCCCTGGTGGTCACCGCGGGCATCGAGTCCGTCGACCTGGACGCCGCCGGCCGGCTGGTGCGATCCCCGCAGCAGCTCCTGGGCCTGGAGCTGACCGCCCCCGACACCGTGCGCGCCGCGACCGTGCGCGCCGCCGCGTACAGCGCCGCGTGCGGGGTCGGCGGCGCCGTGCTGGCCGGGGTCGTCGTCTACCGCGCGCGCCGGCGCGCCCTGCAGACCGGTGCGACGTGCCTGGTGGTGCTGCTGGCCACCGGCGGCGCCACCGCCGCCACCCTGGACCCCGCCGCGCTGCAGCAGCCGAGCTTCACCGGCCTGCTCTCGCGCGCGCCGTACGTCGTCTCGGGCACCCAGGACGCCCTGGAGCGGCTGGAGTCCTACCGCAGCGGCCTGTCCGACATCGTCCGCAGCGTCAGCACCCTCTACGCCGTCAGCGGCAACCTGCCGGTCCTGGGCGACGGGCAGGGCGCCGGGGACGGCCTGGGCCCGGACGTCACCACCGTGCTGCACGTCTCCGACCTGCACCTGAACCCCCTGGGGCTGGACCTCACCGAGGACCTCGTGCGGCAGTTCGGCGCGCGGGCGGTCGTGGACACCGGCGACATCACCACCTGGGGCACCGAGGCGGAGTCCTCCTTCCTGGGCCGCATCGGCGCCCTGGGGGTGCCCTACGTCTTCGTGCGCGGCAACCACGACTCGACCCTGACCCAGGCGGCGGTGGCCGCCCAGCCCGGCGCCGTGGTCCTGGACGGCGGGCGCACCGCCGAGGTGGCCGGCCTGCGCGTGGCCGGCACCGGCGACCCCGTCTTCACCCCCGACGGCGAGGGCGCCGCCGCCTCCGGCGCCGCCGAGGACGTCCAGCGCCGCTCCAACGAGGTCCTGGCCGCGGGGGTGGCCGAGTGGGAGGCGCAGCACCCCGACGACCCGGTGGACGTCGCGCTCGTGCACGACCCCAGCGGCCTGGAGCCCCTGCTCGGGCGGGTGCCGCTGGTGCTGGCCGGGCACCTGCACCGCCGCAGCGTGACCCTGGACTCCTCCGGCACCCGCGTCATGGTCGAGGGCAGCACCGGCGGGGCGGGGATCACCTCGGCGGGTCTGGACCGGCTGGCCGACGGCGCGCCGGTGCCGCTGTCGGCGACCCTGCTGCACTTCGGCGCCGGCGGGGAGGACGACGGGCGGCTGCTGGCCTACGACGAGGTCACCGTCGGCGGCCTGGGCCTGGCGCAGGTGAGCCTGCAGCGCACCGTGCTGACCGACGCGGACCGCCCGGCCCTGGCGCCGCCCACCGCCACCGCCTCCGCCTCCGCCTCCCCGTCGGGCTCCGGGGCGGCCTCCCCGCCCGCCCCCGCCGCGGTGCCCGCCACGCCGGGGGTCCCGTGAGGCCGTTCGCGCTCGCGCCGGCCCGCGCCCGCGTACCGTGGGCGGCACCATGACCGCCTCACCCGACCGGGAGGGCCCCGTGCCGGAGCCCGCCGCCGGCCCGCTGGCCGACGACGTCCTCGCCGAGGAGATCGAGCTGTACGCGGACGTCGTCGTCGCCGCGTCGGAGAGCGACGGGCCGCTGGCGGACAGCGACCTGGACCGCGTGCTGGGCGTCGACGAGGCGCCCGAGCAGGGGTGAGCCGTCCCCCGGCGGGGGGACGCGACCGGCGCCTCGATGCCGGTGGCGGCGCCGCGAGCGCCTAGAGTCCGCTCCGGGGCCGGCACCGCCGGCCCGCCCGAGCAGACCGTCAGCGGAGCCCCAGTGCGTTTTCGACTCACCCCCCGGGACGACGGCTTCTTCGAGCTGTTCTCCCGCACCGGCGAGATCCTCGTGGAGGCCACGGCCGTCCTCACCGAGTTCCTCGGCAGCGACCAGCTGCGCCGCGAGGAGCTGGCCCGCCGGATGGAGGCCCTCGAGCACGCCGGCGACGAGGCGGCGCACGCGGTGCTGCGCAAGCTCGGCTCCTCGTTCATCACGCCCTTCGACCGCGAGGACGTCTACCGGCTGACCTCGCGCCTGGACGACTGCCTGGACCGCCTGCAGGCGGCCGTGGACCTCGTCGTGCTGTACCGCGTCGGCGCGCTGCCCGCCGCGGTGGGCGACCTCGTGCAGGTGATCACCCGGCAGGCGGAGCTGACGTGCGAGGCCATGCCGCGGCTGCGCTCCCCGCGGGACCTGACCGACTACTGGGTCGAGGTCAACCGGCTGGAGAACCAGGCGGACCAGATCCGCCGCGGCCTGCTGGCCACGATCTTCGGCGGCGAGTACGACGCCATCGCGATCATGAAGCACAAGGAGATCGTCGAGACGCTGGAGAGCGCCGCCGACGCCTTCGAGCGCGTGGCGCACACCGTGGAGACCATCGCGGTCAAGGAGTCCTGAGCTCGGTGGACCTCGTGCTCGTCCTGGTCGTGGCCGTCGTCGCGATCGCCCTCGGCTTCGACTTCGTCAACGGCTTCCACGACGCCTCCAACGCCGTCGCCACCTCCGTCTCCACGCGGGCGCTGACCCCGCACGTCGCGGTCGTGCTGGCGGCGGTGTGCAACCTCGTCGGCGCCTTCCTCGGCACCGGGGTCGCCGAGACCATCGGCTCGGGGATCATCGACATCGGCCTGGGCCCCGACGCGCTGTGGCTGCTGCTCGCCGCGCTCACCGGGGCGATCACCTGGCAGCTCATCACCTGGCGGTTCGGGCTGCCCTCCTCCAGCTCCCAGGCCCTCATCGGCGCGCTGGCCGGCGCGGGCCTGGTCGCGGGGGCCACCGTGCACTGGGGCGTCGTCCTGGACAAGGTCGTCGTGCCCATGGTGCTCTCGCCGCTGGCCGGCTTCGCCGCGGCCTACGCCGCGATGCTGGCCGTGCTGTGGGCCTTCCGCCGCTCCGCGCCGGCGCCCACCCACCGCCGCTTCCGGCTCGCGCAGACGGTCTCGGCCTCCGCCATGGCGCTGGGCCACGGCCTGCAGGACGCGCAGAAGACGATGGGCGTCATCGTGCTCGCCCTCGTCGCCGGCGGCCTGCACGGCGACGAGGACTTCTCCATCCCGGTCTGGGTGAAGGTCGCCGCGGCGGTGGTGATCAGCGCCGGCACCTACGCGGGCGGCTGGCGCATCATGCGCACCCTGGGGCGGCGCATCATCGACCTGGACCCCGCGCGCGGCTTCGCCGCCGAGGCGGTCTCCTCCGCGGTGCTGTACGTGGCCGCGCTCGGCTACCACTCGCCGGTCTCCACGACCCAGACGATCGCCTCGGCCATCGCCGGGGCGGGCGCGACGAGGCGGTGGTCCGCGGTGCGCTGGGGCGTGGCCCGCTCGATGGTCCTGGCCTGGATGCTCACCCTGCCCGTCTCGGCCGGCTTCGCCGCCCTGCTGGCGCTGCTGCTGGTGCGCCCCCTCGGCTGAGGCGCCCCGCACGCACGAGCGCCCGGCACCCCTGGAGGGGAGTGCCGG
>NZ_JBJLSG010000174.1:0-9621 GCF_050871925.1 Kineococcus gurbantunggutensis | reverse complement strand
GCCCGGCCCGCGGGCCGGGCCGGCGCCGTCGCGCGCGGGTCAGAACGGGTAGGGGGCGATCTCCGGGCGCACCGTCAGCCACTGCGTCTCGGTGAACGCCTCGACGTTCGCCTCCGCCCCGCCGGCGCGACCGCCCGTGCCGGAGGCGCCGACCCCGCCGAACGGGGCGTTCGCCTCGTCGGAGACGGTCTGCTCGTTGACGTGCACGACGCCGCTGGGCACCGCGTCGGCCACCCGCATCGCCGCGCCCACCTCGCCCAGCACGCCCAGCGAGAGCCCGTACGGGGTGGCGCGGGCCAGCTCGATCGCCTCGTCGACGTCGGAGAACGCCAGGACGGGCGCGACCGGCCCGAAGACCTCCTCCTCCCACGCCGGCATGGACGGCTCCACCTGCGCCAGCACGGTGGGCGCGTAGAACAGGCCCTCGTGGGTGCCGCCGGCGGCCAGGGTCGCCCCGGCCTCGACGGTGCCGCGCACGACGCGGTCCACGCGGCCCAGCTGCCGCTCGTCGATGATCGGGCCCAGCGCCACGGCGCCGCCGGCCGGGTCGCCCACCGGCAGGGCCCGCGCCTTGAGCGCCAGCGCGTCCACGTAGGCGTCGTGCAGGCTCTCGTGCACCAGGTGCCGGCCGGTGGCCATGCAGATCTGCCCCTGGTGCAGGAACGAGCCGAACGCCCCCGCCGAGGCCGCCAGCGCCACGTCCGCGCCCGGCAGCACCACCAGGGCGTTGTTGCCGCCCAGCTCCAGGTGGGTGCGCTTGAGGTGCTCGGCGCCCAGCGCGCCCACGCGCCGGCCGGCGGCGGTGGAGCCGGTGAACGCCACCACGCGCACCTCCGGGGCCGTCACCGCCGCCTCCCCGACGTCCGCGCCGCCGGGCAGCAGGTGCAGCAGCCCCGCCGGCAGGCCCGCCTCCTCGAACACCCGCGCCAGGGCCACCCCGCCGCACACCGGGGTGCGCGGGTCCGGCTTGAGCAGCACCGCGTTGCCCAGCGCCAGGGCGGGGGCCACCGCGCGGATCGACAGGATCAGCGGGAAGTTGAACGGGGCGATCACGGAGACCACCCCGGCCGGCCGGCGCCGCGCGAAGGACCAGCGGTCCTGCTCCGAGGGCAGCACCGAGCCCGCCGGGTGCGTGGGCAGCGCCGACGCCTCGTAGCACTCCTGCGCGGCCACGTGCGTCTCCAGCTGCGCCTTGGCCGCCACCGCGCCGGACTCGCGCACGATCCACTCCTGCACCTGCGCGGCGTGCTGCTCCCACAGGGCCCCCGCGCGGCGCAGCACCGCGGCGCGCTCGAGGGGGTTGGTGGCCGCCCAGCCCCGCTGCGCGGCCAGCGCGCGCGTCGCCGCGGCGCGCACGTCCCCGGGGGTGGCCGCGCCCACCCGGCCCAGCACCGCGCCCGTGGCCGGCTCGGTGACCTCGATGGTCCCGCCGGAGCCGGCGCGCCAGGCGCCGTCGAAGATCATGTCGTGCCACGCCTCGCCGAGCAGCCCGCTCACCGCTGTCCCCTCCGTCGTCCGAACGCGTCGGGGCAGTGCACCACGGCACCGCCCCCGGCGGGGCCGGTGCCCGGCGCTGAGTAGGGTCGGGCCGTGGCGGGAGAGTCGGCGGGCGCCGACGGGCAGGCGTTCGTCTCGGTGCGCGACGCGTGCAAGGTGTACGACGACGGGCCCCGGCCGGTCACCGCGCTGCACCACGTGGACCTGCAGGTGCCCCGCGGCCGCTTCGTGAGCGTCATCGGCCCCTCCGGCTGCGGCAAGTCCACCCTGCTGCGCCTGGTGGCGGGCCTGGAGCGGCCCGACTCCGGCGAGGTGCGCATCTGCGGCCAGACGCCCGCGCGCGCCACCGAGCGCAAGATGGTCGGCTTCGTGCCGCAGACGCCGGCGCTGCTGCCCTGGCTGGACGTGCTGGGCAACGTGCGGGTGCTGGAGAAGGTCAACCGCGCGGCCTCCCGCCGCCGCGGCCCCGTGCCGGCGCCGGCCGCGCCCGAGCGCTGCGACCTGGCCGGCGACCCCGAGGCGCTGCTGCGCCGCTTGGGCCTGGGCGACGTGCTGCACCGCCGCCCCGGGCAGCTGTCCGGGGGCATGCAGCAGCGCACCGCCATCGCCCGCGCCTTCGCGCTGCAGCCGCAGGTGCTGCTCATGGACGAGCCGTTCTCCGCGCTCGACGAGTTCACCCGCGAAGCCGCCCAGCTGCAGCTGCTGGACGTGTGGCAGGAGATGCGCACCACCGTCGTGTTCGTCACCCACTCCATCACCGAGGCGGTCCTGCTGTCCGACACCGTCGTGGTCATGGCCGCCGGTCCCGGCCGCGTCGCCGGGACGGTGGAGGTCTCCCTGCCCCGCCCGCGGCGCTCGGGCCTGCTGGACTCCGGCGACCTGCACGAGCACGAGCACCGGGTGCGCGAGCTGCTCTCCGACGCCTGGCACGCCGACGCCGGGGTCGCCCCGTGAGGGCGCGCGCGGCGACCGCCCGGCGCGCGCCGGCGAGCGCGCCCCCGCCGCCGCCGCGCCGGCGCCGCCCCCCGCTGGCGCTGCTGCACCCGCGGGTGTGGCTGCCCACGGCCGTCGTCCTGCTCGCGGCCGGCGCGGTGTGGGAGCAGGTGGCCCGGGCCGACCCCTACGTGCTGCCGCACCTGGCCGCGGTCGGCCGGCAGCTGGCCGGCGACCCCGGCTTCTACCTGCGCAACGCCGGCACGACCCTGGCGGAGGCGCTGCTCGGCCTGACCCTGGGCTCGCTGGCCGCCTTCGCCGTCGCGGTGGCGGTCTCGGAGTCCGCGCTCGCGCGCCGCGCCGTGCTGCCGCTGGCGGTGATCCTCAACGTCACCCCGGTCGTGGCGATCGCGCCCGCCCTCACCGTCGCCTTCGGGTTCGGGTACCTGCCGCGGGTGCTCGTGGCGGCGCTGACGACGTTCTTCCCGGTGCTGATGAACACCGCGACGGGGCTGCGCTCGGTGCGCCGGGAGGTGCTGCAGGTCTTCCGCACCGTGCACGCCTCGCGCTGGGACGTGCTGGTGCGCCTGCGCTTCCCCAGCGCCCTGCCGTTCGTCTTCGCCGCCCTGCGGGTGGTGTTCCCGCTCTCGCTGGTCGGCGCGATCGTGGCGGAGTTCAGCGCCGCGGGGGCCACGGCGGGGCTGGGCACCGTCATCAAGGTCGCGGCCTCGAACTCCCAGCTGGACCGGGTGTTCGCCTCCATCGCCTGCCTGGCCCTCATGGGGGCGCTGCTGCTGCTGGTGGTCACCACCGTGGAGCGGCGTGTGCTCTCCTGGCACTCCTCGCAGGCGCGCTGACCCGCCGCGGGCGCCGGGGGCGACCCGCGCGCGGGCGCGGTGCGCGGGGGGCACGATGCTCGGGGCGGCGCGCCGCCCGCCACCGCACGACGCAGGACCGCACGACCGGACCAGGAGGCCCTCCCGTGAGCACCCGCCCGACCCGCACCCCGCACCGGCCGGCGCTGGCCGCCCTCGCCGCCGCCGCGCTGCTGGCCGGCTGCTCGGGGCCCTCCGGCGACGCCGGCGACCCCGCCCCCGCCGCGAGCCGGGGCTCGGCCGTCTCCGCCGAGCGCTGCGCGCAGAACGAGGCCGCCGGGACGGTCACCTACGTCACCGGGTACCAGTTCCAGGCCTCGGCCAGCATCCTCGACCCCGTCGCCGCGGAGGCGTTGGGCTACTTCGACGCGCTGTGCCTGGACGTGCGCATCCAGCCCGGCAGCGGGGAGACCGCCCAGAACGCCCAGCTCGTCGCCGCCGGCACCGCGCAGGTCTCCTCCATCGCCGGGGCCTCCGACGTGCTCGTCAACGTCGGCAACGGCGTGGACGTCACCGCCGTGGCGCTGTTCGGGCACGTGCCCGTGGCCACCCTGATGACCCGCCCGGACGTCACCGACCTCGAGCAGCTCGAGGGCACCGTGCTGGGGCAGAAGGGCGCGCTGCCGGTGACGATCGAGGCGATGCTGCGCACCGCCGGCGTGGACGTCGCGAAGGTCGAGCAGGTCGTCGTCGGGTACGACCCCAGCGTGCTGGTGCGCGGGCAGGTGCGGTCCCTGACCGGGTACAAGTCCAACGAGCCGCTGACGCTGCGGGCGCTGGGCGAGGAGGTCACCCAGTGGAACCCCGAGGACTACGGGGTGCCCGGCTCGATGGCCACCACGATCGTCAACCCCGCCTTCCTGGCCGAGCACCCCACCGCGGTGCAGGACTTCCTGCGCGCCCAGCTGCACGCCTACGCGTACTGCGAGCAGCACGCCGCCGAGTGCGTCGGCTACGCCGCGGAGAGCTCGCAGGCCGGCTACGACGTCGAGCACAACGAGCAGGTCTGGCGCACCGAGGCGCAGCTGGTGGACGGCTCGCAGCCGGCCGGGCAGCCGCTGGGCGCGATCGACGTGGCGACCGTGCGCGCCGAGGCGGAGTTCCTGGTGCGCATGGGGCAGATCGACGCCGTGCCGGACGTCGACGCCCTCGTCGACGAGGACGTCGTGGCGGGGCTGTACTCGGGCACCGAGCTCCTCTGGCCCGCCCCCTGAGGCCCCGCCCCGCCCGGCGCCCCGCCCGCCGCCGGGACCCGGCCCCGCTGCGCGGGGGCCCGGCGCGGCCGACGCCGTAGCATGGCCGGGCCATGTCGAGCCCCTCCAGCCGGCCCGGGCGCCCCGAACGCGGGCGCCGCCGACCCTCCCGACCCCAGCGCCCCGGCGACCGGGACGCCCGGCGCGCCGGGCCGCGCGGCACCGGCCCCGGCGAGCTGCCCGACGACCCCCGCGCCGCCGCGCTCGCCGCGCGCCTGGGGCTCGTGCTGCTGCGCGACGAGGACCGGCTGCGCCGCCGGCTGGCCGCGCTGGCCCGCACCCGCGACGCCGAGGCGCTGCGCCGCGGCCTGGAGGAGGTGGAGGCGCAGACCGCCGCCGCCGAGGAGCGCGCCCGCCGCCGCGCCGCGGCCGTGCCCGAGGTGCGCTACCCGCCCGAGCTGCCCGTCAGCCAGGAGAAGGACCGCATCGCGCAGGCGCTGCGCGAGCACCAGGTCGTCGTCGTCGCCGGCGAGACCGGCTCGGGCAAGACCACGCAGCTGCCGAAGATCTGCATGGAGCTCGGCCGCGGCCGGCGCGGGCGCATCGGGCACACCCAGCCGCGGCGCATCGCCGCGCGCGCGGTCGCCGAGCGCGTGGCCGAGGAGCTCGGCGGCGAGGTCGGCGGCGTCGTCGGCTACGCGGTGCGCTTCACCGACAGCGTCGGCGAGGACAGCGTGCTGAAGGTCATGACCGACGGCATCCTGCTGGCCGAGATCCAGCGCGACCCCGAGCTGCTGCAGTACGACACCCTCATCATCGACGAGGCGCACGAGCGCAGCCTGACGATCGACTTCCTGCTGGGCTACCTCGCCCGGCTGCTGCCGCGCCGGCCCGAGCTCAAGCTCGTCGTCACCTCCGCGACCATCGAGACCGAGCGGTTCTCCCGGCACTTCGGCGGCGCGCCCGTGCTGGAGGTCTCCGGGCGCACCTACCCCGTGGAGGTGCGCTACCGGCCGCTGGCCGCCGACGAGCTCGCCGAGGAGCTGGCCGGCGAGCTCGACGACGACGGCGAGACCCTCGACGTCGACGAGGCGCCCGCGCCCGGCGACGACCGCGACCAGACCGAGGGGATCCTCGACGCGGTGCGCGAGCTGGCCGCCGAGGGCCCCGGCGACGTGCTGGTGTTCCTGCCCGGCGAGCGGGAGATCCGCGACACCGCCGACGCCCTGAACGACCTGGCGCGCACCGACCGCAGCTTCCGCGACACCGAGGTCCTGCCGCTGTTCGCGCGGCTGAGCGCCGAGGAGCAGCACCGGGTGTTCCGCCCGCACCGCGGCAGGCGCGTCGTGCTGTCCACCAACGTCGCCGAGACGTCCCTGACGGTGCCGGGGATCCGCTACGTCGTCGACGTCGGCACCGCGCGCGTCTCCCGCTACAGCCACCGCACCAAGGTGCAGCGGCTGCCGGTCGAGAAGGTCTCGCAGGCCTCGGCGAACCAGCGCGCCGGCCGCTGCGGGCGCGTGGCCGAGGGCGTGTGCATCCGCCTGTACTCCCAGGCGGACTTCGAGTCGCGCCCGCAGTACACCGACCCGGAGATCCTGCGCACCAACCTGGCCGCCGTCATCCTGCAGATGGCCTCCCTGGGGCTGGGCGACATCGCCGCCTTCCCCTTCATCCAGCCGCCGGAGGCGCGCAGCATCGCCGACGGCCTGGCGCTGCTGGCCGAGCTGGGCGCGCTGGAGCAGGCGCGCCCGGGCGAGCGGGGCGTGCCGCGCCTGACGCGCACCGGCCGGGACCTGGCCCGCCTGCCCATCGACCCGCGGCTGGGCCGGATGGTGCTGGAGGGGCAGCGCAACTCCTGCCTGCACGACGTGCTCGTGCTCGTCGCGGCGCTGTCGGTGCAGGACCCGCGCGAGCGGCCGCTGGAGCAGCGCGAGCGCGCCGCGCAGCTGCACGCGCGCTTCCGCCACGAGCGCTCGGACTTCCTCACCTACCTGAACCTGTGGAACTACCTGCAGCACCTGCAGGCGGAGCTGTCCTCCTCGGCGTTCCGCCGCCGCGTCAAGGCCGAGATGCTGCACTACCTGCGCATCCGCGAGTGGCAGGACACCTACCACCAGCTGCGCCGCATCGCCCGCGAGATGGGTTTCGAGGTCGAGGCCCCCGCCGTGGGCGCCCCGGCCGAGGGGGAGGTGGTGCCCCCGGCGGCCTACGACCCCGACGGCGTGCACCGCTCGCTGCTGGCCGGCCTGCTGGGCAACATCGGGGTCAAGGAGGTCCGCGAGGAGAAGCGCGACCCCCGCGCGCGCGGGCGCGGCGACGGCGGCCCGCGCCAGCAGGAGTACCTCGGCGCCCGCGGCGCCCGGTTCGCGCTGTTCCCCGGCTCGGCCCTGGGCCGGCGCTCCCCGGACTGGGTGCTGGCCGCGGAGCTGGTGGAGACCAGCCGCCTGTGGGCGCGGGTGGCCGCCGCGATCGACCCGCGCTGGATCGAGCCGCTGGCCGAGCACGTCGTCAAGCGCCAGCACTCCGAGCCGCGCTGGTCGCGCAAGCGCGCCGCGGTGGTGGCCACCGAGCGCGTCACCCTGTACGGGGTGCCGATCGTCGCCGGGCGCACCGTCGCCTACGGCGGCATCGACCCCGAGCTCTCGCGCGAGCTGTTCATCCGGCACGCCCTCGTCGAGGGCGACTTCGAGACCCGCCACGAGTTCTTCGCCCGCAACCGCGAGCTGCTGGAGGAGGCCGAGGAGCTGGAGCACCGCGCCCGCCGGCGCGACATCGTCGTCGACGACCAGGTCCTCTTCGACTTCTACGACGCGCGCGTGCCCGCCGACGTCGTCTCCGGCCGGCACTTCGACGCCTGGTGGAAGCAGGCGCGGCGCACCGACCCCGACCTGCTGACCTTCGACCCCGACATGCTCGTCGCCGGTGACGCCGGCGTCAGCGAGGAGGAGTTCCCCACCACCTGGCGCCAGGGCGACCTGGAGCTGGCGCTGTCGTACGTCTTCGAGCCCGGCTCCCCGCGCGACGGGGTCACCGTCGACGTGCCGCTGGAGGTCGTCAACCGCTTCGACGAGCGCGACCTGGCCTGGCAGGTGCCCGGGTTCCGGCTCGAGATGGTCACCGCGCTGCTGCGCTCGCTGCCCAAGCAGCTGCGCCGCAACCTCGCCCCGGCCCCGGACAAGGCCGCGCGCTTCCTCGAGCGCGTCGAGCCGCGCCGGGAGGACTTCTGGGAGGCCTTCGAGCGGGAGGTGCCGCGCCTGGGCGACGGCACGGAGATCTACTTCGAGGACGTGGACTTCACCAGGGTGCCCGCGCACCTGCGCCCCGCGTTCCGCGTCACCGCCGCCGACGGCTCCGTGCTCGCCGAGGGCAAGGACTTCGCGCGGCTGCGCGAGGCGGTCTCCACCCAGGTGCGCGCGACGATCGCCGAGGCCGCCGACGAGGTGCGCCGCACCGGCGCCACCTCCTGGCCGGCCGACCCGGGCCCGGACGACCTGCCCGCGCGCGTCCCGGACACCCACACCACCGTGCGCCGCGGCAGCGAGGTCGTCTCCTTCCCCGCGCTGGTCGACGAGGGCGCCACCGCGGGGCTGCGCACCTTCCCTACCGCCGCCGAGGCGGCCCGGGCGCACCGGGACGGCACCGTGCGCCTGCTGCTGCTCGTGCTGCCCTCGCCGCTGCGCACCGTGCAGTCCGGCCTGCCCAACGACGCCAAGCTGCTGCTGGCGCGCGCCCCGCACGGCAGCGCGGCGGCCGTGCTGGAGGACTGCCTGCGCGCGGCCGTGGAGGAGCGGCTGGACGCCGCGGGCGGCCCGGTGCGCACCGCGCAGGAGTTCGCCCGCCTGGCCGAGCAGGTGGGCCGCGGGCTGCTGTCGGCGACCACCGGGGTGGTGGACCTGACCCTGCGGGTGCTGCGCTCGGCCGCCGAGGTGGAGCGGGCGATCTCGCGCACCGCCAGCCTGGCGCTCGTGCCCTCCCTGGCGGACGTGCGCGAGCAGTTCACCGGGCTCGTGCACGCCGGTTTCGTCACCGAGACCGGCGCCGGGCGGCTGCCGGACCTGCTGCGCTACCTGCAGGGGATCCTGCGCCGGCTGCAGACGATGCCGGAGAACCCCCAGCGCGACCGGGTGCGCATGGCCGAGTTCGCCCGGGTGCGCGACGAGCACGCCGCGCACGTGCGCCGCGCCGGGCCGGTCGTGCCGCCGGAGCTGGCCCGCCTGCGCTGGGCGCTGGAGGAGCTGCGGCTGCAGAAGTTCTCCCAGCCGGTGCCCACCGCCGGGCCCGTCAGCGACGAGCGGATCCTCAAGGCCCTGGCCGAGCTCGGCTGACCGCCCGCCCCGGCGATGCGCTGCGCCGCAGCGCATCTGCTCTTGCACTCGCGCGCCGGGAGTGCTACCACTGGTGGTGCGGGCACCGGGCACGGCCCGGGCCGCGGCAGACACAGCAGTCGCATCTGGTGTACGCACTGGAGGTGGTGGTCGTGTTGATGCGCACCGACCCGTTCCGAGAGCTCGACCGGCTGACCCAGCAGGTGCTGGGGACCACGGCGCGCCCGGCGGTGATGCCGATGGACGCCTGGCGCAACGGCGACGAGTTCGTGGTGGAGTTCGACCTGCCCGGCGTGGACGCGTCCAGCATCGAGCTGGACGTGGAGCGCAACGTGCTGACCGTCAGGGCGCAGCGCCCGGTCCACGAGGGCACCGACGAGATGATCGCGGCCGAGCGACCGCGCGGCGTCTTCAGCCGCCAGCTCATCCTCGGCGACAACCTCGACACCGCGCGCGTCTCGGCGGCCTACCGCGACGGCGTGCTGAGGTTGCGCGTGCCGGTGGCCGAGCGGGCCAAGCCGCGCCGCATCGCCGTCGAGACCGTCGAGGGCACCGGGACCGCCGAGCCGGCCGGCGACCGGCAGGCCATCGGCGCCTGAGGCCGTCGCGGGACGGTGGAGGCGGTGACCGCGACGGCGCCGGCCGGCGCGCACGAGGCGTTCTGCGAGCTGCTGGGCGCGGACCCCGAGTGGGTCCGCGCCGAGTTCGAGGCCCTCGTGGCGGCGGGCTGGCGGGGAGGGGACGCGCAGCGGGTCGCCGGCGGGGTGTCGGCACCCCCGCCGGGGCGGCGGGCCG
>NZ_JBJLSG010000173.1:0-9737 GCF_050871925.1 Kineococcus gurbantunggutensis | reverse complement strand
GCCGGCCGGCACCCGCCGGCCGGCCGCACCGCCCGCGCCGGGCGGGGGGGGGCGCTCAGGCCCGCAGGGCCGCGGCCTCCCCCGCCCCCGCGCGCACCACCCGGTCGCGCCCGCCGCGCTTGGCGGCGTACAGCGCCCGGTCCGCCGCGGCGACCAGCTCGGCGGGACCGGCCGCGCCGGGCGCGACCTGCGCGACGCCCGCGCTGGTCGTCAGCCGCGGGGCCGCCTCCGGCCCGCGCAGCCGCGCCACCGCCGCGCGCACCCGCTCCAGCACCGCGGCCGCCTCCTCCTCGGCGGTGTCCGGCAGCAGCACGGCGATCTCCTCGCCGCCGTAGCGGAACACCCGGTCCCCCGCGCGCACGGCCGCGCCGGCGGCCTCGGCGACCATCTGCAGCCACAGGTCTCCCACCTGGTGCCCGGCGGTGTCGTTGACCGCCTTGAAGCGGTCCAGGTCCAGCAGCGCGAAGCTCAGCGGGGCGCCCGAGCGTGCGCTGAGCTCCCACTCGCGCGCCAGCTCCGCGTCCATGCGGTGCCGGTTGCCCAGGCCCGTCAGCGCGTCCGTGGTGGCCCGGGCGCGGGTCTCCTCGTGCAGCCGCAGCGCCTCCAGGTACGCCGCCGCCGCCAGCACCAGCGACTCCAGGCCCGCGGGCACCTCCTCCCCGGCCGCCGGGCGGTCCACCGCCAGCACCGCCACGACGGCGCCGGCGCCGATGAGCGGCAGCGCCAGCACCCCGCCGCCCTCCTGCGGGCGCCCGTCGGCGGCCGCCGCGCCCACCACGGCCGGGGCCCGCTCGGGGCGCGGGGCCAGGTGCTGCGACCACGACGCGCACGACAGCGCCGCGCCCGCGCCGCGCACCCACAGGGCCGCCGGGGCACCGGCCAGCTCCGCGCTGGTGGTCACCACCAGGCGCAGCAGCGCCTCGCGCGACTCGCACGCCGCCATCGCGCGGGTGCCGTCCAGGACGGTGCGCAGCTGGCCGGTCAGGTGCTCGGCGCGCGCCTGGCGGGCCGCGGAGGAGCTGCGCTCGCGGTCCAGCTCGCGCGACAGGCGCACCAGGGCGGTGCCCACCTCGTCCAGCTCCCCCACGCTCCGGCGCGGCAGGTCGAGCAGGACCTCCCCGCGGCGCAGCCGGGCGATGGCGTCCTGCAGCTCCAGCAGCGGGTGGGCGATCAGCCGGCGCTTGCGCCGGAAGCCCAGGGCCACCACGACCAGGGCCACCGCCACGAGGAACACCTGCAGCGCGGCCTGCACCTGCAGCACGAGGCGCTGGCGGTCCACCGCCGCGTCCCGGGCGGCCGCGGCGTCGGCGATCGCCACCGCGTAGGCGGTGCGGTAGTCGTCGAAGAGGGCCTTGCCGCGCACCAGCAGGGCCGTGTCCGCGCCGGGGGCCGACCCGCCGCGCCGCAGCGCCTCGGCGGCCCACTGCAGCTCCCACGCCTCCTGAGCCAGCAGCACGTCCAGGACCTCCGCGGCGTGCTCGGGCGCGCCGGCGACCGCGTCGGCCAGGCGCTCCTCGTGCTCCTCGCCGGCGAGCTTGCCGGCCCGGTAGGAGTGCAGCAGGGCCTCGTCGCCCGTGACGACCCAGGCGCGCAGGCCGGTCTCCTGGTCCAGCAGCGCCTCGTGGTTCAGCCGCAGCTCGCGCGTCAGCGCGGTGGTGCGCTCCACGGCGGGTTGCACGACCCCCAGCCCGTAGGCGGTCGCCGAGGACACCACGACCAGCAGCAGCGCCAGCACGCCCAGGTAGGCGGCCATGTGCACGCGCAGCAGGTGCAGCAGCCCCCGGCGCTCGCCGGAGCGCTCGGTGCGGGCGGTCTCCACACCGTGCCCATCGGCACGGCGGCGGGCGCCCGTGAGGCGCGGACCCCGGACGGCGCAACGGCGCGGCGGGCGCGGGCGCGGCGGCGCCCGACGGCCCGGGAAGGCCTGTCCCCCAGCGGGGGGGCACGGCCCGCCCGCGCTGCTCCTTGCTAGCGAACCCCGCTCAAGCCCCCTAGCAGGCGCCCCGAGAACCACCTCAGGAACGAGGTTCGGGAAGGGGGCCGCCGTGGGGTGGTGGAGGTTCGGCAGGGACGGGCGCACCGCGGGGCGGGACGCCCGCGGCGGCGCACCCGGGGAGCGCGCGCCCGGGGCACCGGCGGCGCCCGCGCCGCCGTCCGGCACCGCGCCCGGCCCGGGCTTCCTCAGCACCGCCACCGGCCTGGCCGAGGCCCTGGTGGCCGAGACCGGCTACTCGACGTGGTTCGTCAACCGCGTCGTCGCGGGCACCCACACCGTGCTCGCCGGGGCCTCCACGAAGCTGCGGGTGCCCACCGGCATGGTCACCGCCCTCACCAGCACCCCGTGCGACGTGACCGTGGCCGCCCGCGGCCCGGTCATCGCCCGCGACGTGGACCGCTCCCCCGACCTCGCCGACGACAAGTCCGTCGTGGCGCTGGAGATCCGCGCCTACGCCGGCACGGTCCTGCTCGGCCCGACCGGGGAGCCCATCGGCACCGTGTGCGGCCTCAGCCGCGAGCCCGTCGGCGAGGGGGCCACCCCCTCCCCGCAGCGCCTGCGCGCCGACGCCGAGACGATCGCCGCGTCCCTGGCGCGCGAGCTGGAGGGCATGCGCGCGCTGCGCGAGGCCGACCGCGCCGCCGCCCTGGCCCACCACGCCGACGAGCTCACCGGCCTGCCCGACCGGCGCGGCTTCGGGCTGCTGCTCTCGCGCGAGGAGGACCGCGCCCGCACCTGGGCCGAGCCCAGCGGGATCGTGCTGCTCGACGTGGGCGCCGTCAGCAGCGCCCGCCTGGTGCGCCGCGCCGCCCTGGCCGCCCGCGAGGCCGCCGGCGGGGACGGCGCCGTGGTGCGCCTGGGCGGGCGCCAGCTCGGCGTGCTGTGCGCCGGCGCCGGCGTGCCGTGCACCGAGGTCGTCGCCGAGCGGGTGCGCTCGGCGCTCACCGCCGCCGGCTGCGCGGCCACCGCCGGCTGGTCGGTGCGCGAGCCGTTCGGCGGCCTCGTGGCCGCCTGGCAGCGGGCGGAGGAGTCGCTGCTGGCGGCGCGCCGCGCCGCGGTCACGGTGTGAGCGCGCCGGACGCCGCGGGCGGCCCGGCGGGCACCGGCGTCCCCGCGGGCGGCGGCCCGGCGGGCACCGGCGACCTGCTGGCGGTGCCGCTCGTCGAGGCGCCCGGGGACGGCACGCCCAGCGACGTGCTGCAGGCGCGCCTGCTCGACGAGCTCGTCGAGGCCGCCAGCCCCGACGTCGGCCTGGTGCGCCCCGTGCTCGGCGCCGGCACCGCCGCCGTCGTCCTGAGCATGTTCGTCATGGCCTCCGACGTCCGGCACGCCGAGGCGGGCCTGTCCGCCGTGCTGGCGCGCACCCTGGGCCTGCACGACGTCTACCGCGCCGGGTACGCGGTGATGTTCAGCGTCGAGGGCGTGCGCACCGGTTACGAGATCACCCTGGGCTGCACCGTCGCGTTCCTGCTCGTGCCGTTCTTCGCCGCCACCAGCGTCCTGCTGACGATCCGCCGGGTCCCCGTGCAGCGGGCCCTGAGCAGCCTGGCCTGCGCGGTCGGCCTCATCGTCACGTTCAACCAGCTCCGCCTGGTCGCCATCGCCCTGTCCATGGACCACTTCGGCCCGGCGCTGGGGTACTCGCTCAGCCACGTGCTGCTTGGGACCCTCATCAGCACCACCGGCGTCGTGCTCGCCGGCACCGCGTTCCTGGCGGTGCTGCTGCGCGGCACCTTCACCCGGGCGGGGGCGCACCATGGATGACCCGCGCTGGTTCCTGGCCCTGCTGAACACCGGGGCGTTCCTGCTGTGCGTGTTCTTCCTCGTCTACGTCATCTGCATCCTGCGGCCGTTCCTGCGCCGGCGCGACACCGTGCCCGGCGACCGCCGCGAGTTCGAGTTCCACTTCGTCCTGCCGTGCCTGAACGAGGAGGAGGTGATCGAGGCCACCGTGCGGCACCTGGCCGGCACGTTCCCCTACGCGACGCTGTGGGTGGTCGACGACGCCTCCACCGACGCCACCGGCGCGATCCTGGAGCGGCTGCGCGGGGAGCTGGTGAACCTGCGGGTCGTCAGCCGCGCCCACCCCGACGCGCAGAAGGGCAAGGGCGCCGCGCTGAACGCCGCCTGGCGCGCCATCGACGCCCACCTGCCCCCCGGCACCGACCGCGAGCGCGTGGTCGTCGGCGTGCTCGACGCCGACGCCCGCCTGGACCGCGCCTGCCCCGACACCGTCTGCGGCCCGGCGATGTTCGGCGACCCGATGGTCGCCGCCGTGCAGGTGCAGGTGCGCATCACCACCGACGTCGACGGCCTGGTCAGCACCGACCCGCACCAGCTCAGCGCCGGGCTCGACGACGAGGACGGCACCCCGGTCCGCCGCCGCGAGCCGCTGCTGGTGCGCCTGCAGGACATGGAGTTCACCGGCACCATCGCCGCGATGCAGGTGCTGCGCCGGCGCACCGGCAGCGTCGGCATGGGCGGCAACGGCCAGTTCACGCGCATGGCCTCCCTGGACCGCATCGCCCTGGAGCACGGGACCCCCTGGCACGGCGCGCTGCTGGAGGACTTCGAGCTGGGCCTGCACGTCCTGCTCACCGGGATGCGCACCGAGTACTGCGACGACACGTTCGTCGCCCAGGCCGGCCTGACGAGGGTGGTCCCGCTGATCCGCCAGCGCAGCCGCTGGTCGCAGGGCGGCATCCAGTGCTCCAAGTACCTCTGGCGCGTCCTCACCTCCCCCAACGTCCCGCTGCCCGCCGCCGTCGAGATCGCGTACTACCTGTACGTGCCGTGGTCGCAGATCGTCGGCAGCATCGTGTTCCCCGCGGCGATCGCGCTGGACTGCTACTACGCGCTGGCCACCGCCGGCGGACCCGGCGAGTGGTGGCGGGCCGGCGCCTGGGGCATCGCCCCGCTGGCGCTGCTGTTCGGCGCCCTGCCCAACGCGGTGTGGGGACCGCTGTACCGGGTGCGCTCCGGGCAGAGCATCGGGCGCACCCACGCCGTCCTGCTCGGCGTCGCGAACATCTTCTACGGCTACCTGCTGCAGGTCTCCGTCTGGTGGGCCCTGGTGCGCGTGCTGCGCGGGCGCCACGACTGGAAGAAGACCTCCCACGCCGCCGACGTCTCCGGCCACCAGCCGGCCCAGCCGGCCCTCGTCCCCACCCCCCGCGACACCGTCGCGGGTGCCCTCCAGAACAGCCCGGAAGGTGCCTGAACCATGACTCAGCAGAACCCCGCCAGCCGCCGTCCGGGCCTGGCCTGCGCCGTGGCCGCGCTGAGCGCCGCGCTGGTGCTCGCCCCCGCGGCGAGCGCCGCCGCGGACACCTCCACGGCCACCGCGACCGCCGTGGACGTGAAGGCGCTCGGCACCGCCGCCGTCTCGACCGGCGTGTCGAGCGCGGACAACACCGGTGAGCCGCCCGCCACGGTGGTCTCCCCCGCTCCGCTCACCGCCCTGCCGGGGCAGAACCTGGTCACCGGCGGCGTCATGGCGCAGCACGCCCGGGCGGGTTCCGACGGGACGTCCGCCGCGTGCGCCGGCGTGCTGAGCAGCGGCGGTTCGCTCAGCGTGGGCAGCACCGGGGAGTGCACCCGCAGCGGTACGGCCACCGGCGGCGTGGTGCTCACGCTCGTGCCGGCCCTGGGGCTGGTTCCGGCGACGCAGGTCCGGGCCGACGCGATCGTCTCCTCCTGCACGGCCCGCTCCGACGGCACGGCCGTGCCGAAGGTGCAGCTCGTCGGTGCGGGCGTCTACGTCGGTACCGTCAAGACCTTCGACCTGACCGCCCTCCTGGCAGCCGGCACCACGTCCGTCACCGTGCCGGGCGTGGCGACCCTGGGCCTGGCGGCGACGAGCACGAGCGGCGGCAAGGCCACCGCGACCGCGCTGACCGTCAAGCTGCTCAGCGGGGCCCTCGACGCGCAGATCGCCACCGTTTCGTGCGGGCAGAACGTGCGGGTGATGCCCACCCCCGCGCTCCCGCTGCAGGGCCTGCCGCTGGCCGCCGGGTTCCTCGCCGTCGCCGGCGTCGTGGCGCACCGCCGCGGGCTGCTGACCCGCGAGGCGCTGAAGGCGGTGGTGCGCCGGTGAACGCGCCCCGCGTCACGGTCGTCATGGGCACCCGGCCGGAGATCATCAAGCTGGCCCCGGTGCTGCTGGCGCTGGAGGCCCTCGGCGTCGAGCAGGACGTCGTCTTCACCGGCCAGCACTACGACCCCGAGCTGACCGAGGTGTTCTTCCGCGGCTGCGGGCTGCGCCCGCCGGCGACCGTGCTCGAGGGCGTCGGCGGCGCCGACCGCGTCGACCAGATCACCGCCTCCATCGCGCAGCTCTCGCTGCGGATGCGCGCGCAGCGCCCCGGCGCCGTCGTCGTGCAGGGCGACACGAACTCCGCGAACGCCGGCGCGCAGGCCGCGCACTACCTCGGCGTGCCCGTGGTGCACGTCGAGGCGGGCCTGCGCTCGAACGACCGCGCGATGCCGGAGGAGGTCAACCGCCTGCTCATCGGCGCGCTGGCCGACGTGCACTGCTGCGCCACCGCCGCCAACGCGGAGAACCTGCTGCGCGCCGGGACCCCCGCGCGCGCCGTGCACGTCACCGGCAACCCCATCGTGGAGGCCACCCGCCGCGCGCTGCCCGGCCCGGTGCAGCAGTCGCGGTTCCTGCGGGACGTCGGCGTGGAGCAGGACGGGTACGTCCTGGCGACCGTGCACCGGCCCGAGAACACCGACGACCCGCAGCGCCTGCGGGACCTGCTCGGCGCCCTGGGCGACCTGGGCCTGCCGGTGCTGCTGCCGCTGCACCCGCGCACCCGCGCCCGCCTGGAGGGCTTCGGCCTGGCCGTGCCCGCCGCGGTGCGCTTGCACGAGCCCGTCGGCCACACCGAGTTCCTGTCCCTGGCGGCGGGTTCGCGGCTGGTGGTCTCCGACTCCGGCGGCGTGCAGGAGGAGGTGACGGTCCTCGGCAAGCCCCTGGTCGTGGTGCGCAACAGCACCGAGCGCCCCGAGGCGGTGGACGCCGGGTTCTCCGTGCTGACCTCCGCCGCGGGGGTGCGCGAGGCCGCCGCCTCCCTGCTGCGCCCGGAGCACCTGGCCGCCCTGGCGACGCGGCCCAGCCCGTTCGGCGACGGCCGCGCCGGCCTGCGCATCGCGGCGCTGACGCTGGCCGCCGCCCTGCCCCCGGCCGGGTCCGTCCCGGCGCCCGCACCCGCGCCCGCCGCCGCGGCGCGCGCGGTGCCCGTGTGATGCGCCGCGCGGTCCTGCTCGCCGTGCTCGCCGCGCTCGCCCTGCTCGCCGGGGCCTGCGCGGTGCCGGTCGCCGACGGCAGCGCCACCGGCGCGCAGCCGGCGACGCCGACCGCGGACGTCGTGCCGGGCACCTGCAAGGCGCTGACCACCGCGGAGGGCATGACGGCGCTCAGCGACGTCTCCCCCGCCGTGCCGTGCTCGCGGCAGCACACCGCGGAGGCGTACGCCGTGGTCGACCTGCCCGCCGACCTGGCCGCCCGCGCGCAGCGCCCCTCGCCGGAGGAGCTGCGGCTGCGCACGGGCGTGTGCCCGGTGGACGGGCTGCGCGACTACCTCGGCGCCGACGACCTCGACTCCCACTGGGGCCTGAACGTGTTCACCAAGTACCCCACCCGCACCGAGTGGGCCGACGGCCTGCGCCGCGCCGCCTGCTACCTCGTGCTCGACCGGGCGCCGGGCACGGTGCCGTTCCGCGGCAGCACCCTGCGCGGCGCCCTGCGCCTGGACGACTCCGCCGAGCTGCGGCTGTGCCGCGACGACCGCGGCGTCGTCCTCTACCGCGGGCAGGACAGCTCGCGCGCCTACGTCACCTGCGACCGGGAGCACTCCGGCGAGCTCGTCGGGCACGTCGGCGCCTCCCTGGCGACCGCCGACCAGCGCGACGCCTGCCGGCGCCTGGCCGAGCGGTACGTCGGCGAGCCCCTGCGCGCGCCGTGGTCCGCGGTGGTGCGCAGCGCCGACGGCGACAGCTCCTGCTGGGCCGAGCACGCCGGCGGGCCGGTGCGCGGCACCGTGCGCGCCGGGCTGGTGCCGTGGAAGGCGGTCTCGTGAGCGCCGGGCCGTTCGACGCCGCGGGGCCGCTGCGCCGCGTCGCGCCGGACCGCGCGGGCGGGTCGGCGGGCGGGTCGGCGGGCGGGGCGCGGCGCGCGCCGGTGCGCCACGCCGCCACCGCCCTGGTGCTGCGCTTCCTGCGCGGGCGCCCCCTGGGGCGCGCCGCGGAGTTCGTCGTCCTCGCCCTCGTCACCGGCGGCGCGTTCGCGCTGCGGATGCTCGCCGGCGGCGGCGTCGGCCTGGCCGACGACGGGCGCGGGCACCAGCTCCTGTGCCGGCTGGGCCTGCGCCAGGACCTGCCCTTCAACACCCCCGCCGCCGACCGGTGGCGCCCGCTGTGGGTGCCGCACACCTGGTACGGGGAGGCGTGCGCCGCCGGCGACCCCGGCAGCGCCGGCGAGTGGCGGCACTCCACGCAACTGCTGCTCACCTCCGCCGCCGAGGCCCTCACCCCCGCCCTCACCGGTCAGCAGGGGCTGGACCTGCGGGTGCTGGCCGGGCTGTCGGCCGTCCTGGTCGGCCTGCTCGTGGCGGGCCTGTCGGTGCTGGTGCCCGGCAGCCTGTTCCGGCGCGCCGTGGTGGCGGGCCTGCTGCTGCTCGTGCTCGCCGACGGCGCGTTCGCGGGGTACTTCGCCTCCGCCCACCCCGAACCGGCGTACTTCGCGGGCCTGGTGGGCACCGTCGTGGCCGTCACGGTGCTGTTCCGGGCGCCGGCGGTGACGTGGCGGCACCTGCTGCTGCTGGTCGTCGCCGCGGCGTTCACGGCCCTGGCCACGCCCCGCTCCACGTTCGTGGCGTTCGCCGCCGCGCCGCTGCTGCTCGTGCGCCCGTACGGCGCGGGCACCCTGCTGCGCGGGGCCGTGCTGCGCCGGGTGCCGGGGGCGCTCGCGGCGCTGGTGCTGTGCGCGGGCACCGGGTGGTTCCTCTCCTCCGTCCCGGAGCGGGCGACCCTGGAGGACGACTACTCCGCCGTGTTCGCCGAGGTGCTGCCGCACAGCCCCGACCCCGCCGCGGACCTGCGCGCGCTGGGCCTGCCCGAGGTGTGGACGGCGTCGGCGGGGGTGCCGCTGTCCGACGCGGCCACGCCCCTGACGCAGTACGACCCGCAGCGGTTCAGCGAGCTCGCGGGCCTGCCGCAGCGGGTGGGGCTGTACCTGGACGACCCGCAGCGGCTGCGCGAGCTGGCCGACCGGGGCCTGAGCACCCTGGCGGTGCTGCGGGTGCCGGGCCTGGCCTCCTACCCGGTCTCCTCCGGCGAGCCGGCGCAGGCGCAGGAGTGCCGCGTGTGCGTGCTGCAGACCGCGTGGCAGCGGCTGTTCGGCCTGGAGCCGCACCTGTTCGTGGCGGTGTTCCTGGTCTGCTCGGCGGTGTGCGCGGCGGTGGCGTGGACGCTGCGCGAGGACCGCAGGGTCGGCGCGCTCGGCGCGGCCGGGGTGTTCCTCAGCGCGGTGGTGCTCGTGCAGTTCACCGTGGCGGTGCTCACCGGCGGCGGCGCGGACGTGGCCCGGCACCTGGTCACGGCGGGTTTCGCGCTCGCGCTGCTCGTGGTGACGACCGTGGCCTCGGTGCTGGCGTACCGCCACGACGGCCTGGGCTGACGGACCGCCCCGCGGGGCGGGGGCCAGCGGGGCCGGGGCCCGGGGCTGCACCCCGGGCCC
>NZ_JBJLSG010000172.1:0-9750 GCF_050871925.1 Kineococcus gurbantunggutensis | reverse complement strand
GGTCCGCGCAGAGCGGACCGGGGGCCGAGGTGCGTCCGGGCGCGGTGCCGCCCGCTCGGCTACCGTGCCGCGGGTGGCCGCAGCCGCAGGGGGCGAGCGCGAGGAGTGGCGGCGCGGACGGGCCGAGGCGGCCGCCGCGCACGCCGCGGCCGCCGAGCGCGCCCGCACCGCGGAGGCCGAGCGCGCCCGGGCCCTGCTCGGGGCGTTCGTGGCCGAGGTGCGCCGGCGCGGCGTCGCGCCGGTGCCGCTGCGGGCCCGGGTCGGCGGTGGTCGCGCCCGCACGGGCGCGCACGGCTGGTACCTGCGCCGCGACGAGTCGCTGGCCGTCGCGGTGGACGGCGCCTTCCACGTCCTGACCGTGCCCGGCGGTCTGCGCGAGCGGCTGCTCGGGGTGCGCCTGGTGGCGTCCGACCCGCCCCTGCAGGTGGGGCGCGGCGCGCGCGACGGGGAGTCCGTGGAGCTGGCCGAGCTGCTGCGCCGCCGGCTGGCGGACCTGGACGGCGGGGAGCCCGCGCGCGGCGGGTGAGGAGGGGGCGCGGCGGCCGGGTGGGCGCCGGGTTCCGGGGCGCCGGCGCGTTCAGGCGCGCAGCGTCAGGGCGCCCACCGCCCACGCGGCGGCGGCGAGCGTGCCCGCGAGGCCCTCGATGGCCACGCTGAGCCCGACGCCCTTGAGGGCCACGACGGTGGAGGACCACGCCGCGCCGGCGCCGAGCCGGGTGCGCGGGGCGCGGGCGAGCTCGGCGAGGAAGACGCCGAGGACGAAGCCCAGCGCGAGGCCCAGCACGGGGACGACGAAGAAGCCGACGACGCCGAGGGCGCCGCCGAGCAGCAGGGTGGTGCGCCGGATCCCCGCGCGGGCCAGGCGCCGGCCGGGCACGAGGTACATGGCGACCTGCCCGGCGACCAGCAGGGCGGCGGCCCCGGCGAAGAAGGCCCAGGCGGCCCCGCCCTGGACGGCGGCCCACACCAGCACGGCCAGGCCGATGAGCACCGTGCCCGGCAGCACCGGCACGACGACGCCGACGAGGCCCACGGCCACGGCCAGGGCCACGACGACGAGCCCGGCGTCACCCACGGGGGTGGCGCCGGGCTCGTCGGTCGGTGCGGTACGTGCTCAGAGCGACCTCAGCGCTCGTCGACCGGGGCGGTCGACGGGGTCGAGGTCAGCTTGCGGGACTCGTCCTGGATGTCCCGCGCCACCTCGCGGAGGGCGTCGCGGTGCTCGCGCCCGTGGTGGGCGCAGAAGAGCAGCTCGCCCCCGGAGGCCAGCAGGACCCGCACGTAGGCCTGGGCGCCGCAGCGGTCGCAGCGGTCGGCGGCCGTCATCGGGTCGCTGGCAAGGGCTGTTGTGGTGGTGGTCACTCCACGACTCCTTCCGGTCCTGCGGGCGGCGGCAGCGGGTGCTCCCGCGCCCACTCTTCCCCAACCCCCGTCCACCCGCGCGCGTTCCCACGCCGGGGGAGCAACGCGTTCGCTCTGGGCGGATGCCCGCCGTCCCCGGCCGCCGCGGGCGCTGCGCGGGGCGGCGCGCGGTGACCGGGGTCGCGTCGGGGGCGGCGTCTACCCTGCGGGGGTGACTGCACCCAGCTCGGCACCCCATCCCCGCAAGCCCCGGGACGGCGACGGGTCCGAGGGCTACACCGCGGCGCACCTGCTGGTCCTGGAGGGCCTGGAGGCCGTCCGCAAGCGCCCCGGCATGTACATCGGCTCCACCGACTCCCGCGGCCTCATGCACTGCCTGTGGGAGATCATCGACAACTCCGTGGACGAGGCCCTGGGCGGGCACTGCACCCGCATCGACGTGGTGCTGCGCGCCGACGGCTCGGTGGAGGTGCGCGACGACGGGCGCGGCATCCCGGTGGACGTCGAGCGGCGCACGGGCCTGTCCGGCGTCGAGGTGGTCTTCACGCACCTGCACGCGGGCGGCAAGTTCGGCGGCGGGTCCTACTCCGCCTCCGGCGGCCTGCACGGCGTGGGCGCCAGCGTCGTCAACGCCCTCTCGGCGCGCCTGGACGTGGAGGTGGACCGCGGCGGCAAGACGTACGCCACGAGCTTCCGCCGCGGCACGCCGGGCCGCTACGCCGGCGAGGGGCCGGAGGCGCCGTTCACGCCCGCCACGGGCCTGGAGGTCGTCGGGCGGGCCAAGCGCGGGGCCACGGGCACCCGGGTGCGCTACTGGGCCGACGCGCAGATCTTCCTCAAGACCGCCCGGTTCTCCTACGAGGACCTCGCCGCGCGGGCGCGGCAGACCTCCTTCCTCGTGCCGGGCCTGCGCATCGTCGTGCGCGACGAGCGCGGCGAGCAGCCCACCGAGGAGGTCTTCCAGCACGACGGCGGCATCGGCGAGTACGCCGACTTCCTCACCCCCGACGCGCCGGTGACCTCCGTGTGGCGCCTGCAGGGCGAGGACGTCTTCACCGAGACCGTGCCGGTGCTGGACGACAGCGGGCACATGACGCCGCAGGACGTGCAGCGCCAGTGCGTCGTGGACGTCGCGCTGCGCTGGGGCACCGGCTACGACGCCACCGTGCGCTCCTTCGTCAACATCATCGCCACCCCCAAGGGCGGCACCCACCTGTCCGGCTTCGAGCAGGGCCTGTTCGCGGCGGTGAAGAAGCAGGTCGACGCCCAGGCCCGGCGCCTGAAGGTGGGCCGGGACGAGAAGCTGGAGAAGGACGACATCCTCGCCGGGCTGACCGCGGTGGTCACCGTCCGCCTGGCCGAGCCGCAGTTCGAGGGCCAGACCAAGGAGGTCCTGGGCACCGCGGCCGTGCGCCAGATCGTGCGCCGGGTCGTCGAGCGCGAGCTGGGCGAGGTCCTCACCTCCGCCAAGCGGGAGGACAAGCAGCAGGCCACCGCCGTGCTGGACAAGGTCGTCTCGGAGATGAAGAGCCGCATCTCCGCGCGCCTGCACAAGGAGACGCAGCGGCGCAAGAACGCCCTGGAGTCCTCCTCGCTGCCGGCGAAGCTGAAGGACTGCCGTTCCGACGACACCGCGCGCACCGAGCTGTTCCTCGTGGAGGGCGACTCGGCGCTGGGCACGGCGATGGGGGCGCGCAACTCGGAGTACCAGGCGCTGCTGCCGCTGCGCGGCAAGATCCTCAACGTCCAGAAGGCGTCCGTGTCGGACATGCTCAAGAACGCCGAGTGCGCCTCGATCATCCAGGTGGTCGGCGCCGGGTCGGGCCGCAGCTTCGACCTGTCCGCGGTGCGCTACGGCAAGATCGTGCTGATGACCGACGCCGACGTGGACGGCGCGCACATCCGCACGCTGCTGCTGACGCTGTTCTTCCGGTACATGCGCCCGCTGGTGGAGGCGGGGCGGGTCTTCGCCGCCGTGCCGCCGCTGCACCGCATCGAGGTCAACGGCACGGGCCGGGCGAAGAAGGAGGTGGTCTACACCTACTCCGACGCCGAGCTGCGCCGCGTCACGGCGGACCTGAACCGCCGCGGGCGCACCTACAAGGACCCCCAGCGCTACAAGGGCCTGGGGGAGATGGACGAGGACCAGCTCGCCGAGACGACGATGGAGCCGCAGCACCGCACGCTGCGGCGGGTGACCATCGCCGACGGCGAGGCGGCCGAGCGCGTCTTCGAGCTGCTCATGGGCAACGACGTCGCGCCCCGCAAGGACTTCATCATCGCCGGCGCCGCCCGCCTGGACCGCGAGCGCATCGACGCCTGAGCCTCGCGGCACCCCCGCGGTGCCCGCAGCCGCCCCCGACGCCCCCGACGCCCCCGCAGCCTCCCGGCCGCGGGGGCGTCGGCGTGGTGGCCCCGGGCACCGGATGTGGTTTCGGCTCCGCTTGCGTGTCCGAACGTGCCCGTTTGCTTGACATCGCGTCCGGTACGGGCCCATCATCGTGCCCACCGGGGCCCCGCGGGTCCCGCGCCGCAGCGCAGCAGCGCCCGCCCGAGGGGGCCGGCCGCGGGTGCGCGGCGGACCAGCAGCGGATCGGCACGGACGACGGAGTCGGCGATGTACGCACCGGAGCGCCACCAGGCGATCCTCGAGACGGCCCGCGCGGCCGGGCGCGTGGAGGTCACCGCCCTGGCGGAGGCGCTGGACGTCACCGCCGAGACGATCCGCCGCGACCTGACCGCCCTGGAGCGCCACGGCCTGGTGCGCCGCGTGCACGGCGGGGCCATCCCCGTCGAGCGCCTGGGCACCGAGCTGGCCGTGGGGGAGCGCCAGGGGGTCTTCAGCGCCGAGAAGGAGCGCATCGCCAAGACCGCCGTGGCCGAGCTGCCCGACGGCGGCACGGTCGTCGTCGACGCCGGCACCACCACCGCCCGCCTCGCCGAGCTGCTGCCCACCGACCGCGACCTCGTCGTGGTCACCCACGGCCTGCAGGTCGCCCAGGCGCTGGCCACCCGCCCCAACGTCACCCTGCACCTGGTCGGCGGGCAGGTGCGCCCGCGCACCCTGGCCGCCGTCGGCTCCTGGGCCGAGCGCGCCCTGGCCGAGGTGTTCGCCGACGTGTGCTTCCTGGGCACCAACGGCCTGAGCGTGGAGCGGGGCCTGACCACGCCCGACCTCGCCGAGGCCGGCGTCAAGCGGGCCCTGATGCGCGCCGCCCGCCGCACCGTCGTCCTGGCCGACCACTCCAAGCTCGGCCGCGACGACTTCGCCCACGTCGCTGACCTGGAAGGGGTCGACACCGTGATCACGGACTCCGGGGCGGACCCCGACGTCGTCGCCGACGTCGAGGCCGCCGGGCCCAGGGTGGTGCGGGCGTGAGCGCCGGGCACCCGGCGGTCCTGACCGTCACCCCCAACCCCAGCGTCGACCGCACGCTCGAGCTGGACGTCCTCACCCGCGGCGAGGTGCACCGCGCCACCGGCGCCTCCGTGGAGGCCGGCGGCAAGGGCGTCAACGTCGCCCGCGCCCTGGCCCTGCACGGCGCCCGCGCCGCGGCCGTGCTGCCCTGCGGCGGCGTCGACGGCGAGCTGCTCGTCGGCCTGCTGGCCCCCCAGCGCGTGGAGGTGGTGCCCGTCGCCATCGCCGGCGCGGTCCGCAGCAACACCACCGTCGTCGAGGCCGACGGCACCACCACCAAGCTCAACGAGGCCGGCCCGCAGCTGAGCGGGCCGGAGGTCGAGGCGCTGCTGCGCACCGTGCGCGCCCGCCTCACCGTGGCCCCGCGCTGGCTGGCCTCCTCCGGAAGCCTGCCGCCGGGCGCGCCGGTGGACCTGCACGCCCGCGTGGTGCGCCTGGGCCGCGGCAGCGGCACCCCCACCGCCGTGGACACCTCCGGCGCCGCGCTGGCCGCGGCCGTCGAGGCCGGCCCCGACGTGGTCAAGCCGAACCTCGAGGAGCTGTGCGAGCTGGTGGCCCGCGAGCTGCTCACGGTCGGCGACGTGCGCGCCGCGGCGGCCGGCCTGCGCGCGCGCGGCTGCGGCGACGTCCTCGTCAGCCTCGGCGAGGCCGGCGCGCTGCTGGCCACCGCCGAGGGCACCTGGTGGGCCGGCGGCCCGCCGCTGGTGCCGCGCAGCACGGTCGGCGCGGGGGACTGCACCCTCGCCGGCTACCTGCACGAGCAGGGCCCGGCGCCGCGGCGCCTGGCCACCGCGGTCGCGTGGGGGCGCGCGGCCGTGCTGCTGCCGGGCAGCACCGTCCCCGGCCCCGAGCAGACGGCGGCGGGCGCCGCCGGCGTCCGCGTCGTCCCCGACCCCGACCCCGAGACCCCCGTGAAGGACCTGAAGCCGTGAGCGACACCGCGAACACCCCGGACCTCATCACCCCCGAGCTGGTCATCGCCGACCTGCGCGCGAGCGACCGCGTCGACGCGACCCGTCAGCTCGCCCGCACCCTGCAGGCCGCCGGCCGCGTCACCGACCTGGAGCAGTTCCTCGCCGACGTCGCCGCCCGCGAGCAGCAGATGGCCACCGGCATCCCCGGCGGCATCGGCCTGCCGCACGCCCGCTCCTCGGCCGTCACGGTCCCCAGCCTGGCCGTGGGCCGCGTCACCTCCGGCGAGCGCGTGGACTTCGGCGCCCCCGACGGCCCGGCGAACCTCGTCTTCCTCATCGCCGCCCCCACCACCGGCGAGGCCGACCACATGACGATCCTCGCCGCCCTGGCCCGCAAGCTCGTGCACGTCTCGTTCCGCCAGTCCCTGCTCGACGCCCCCGACGCCGCGTCGGTGGCGAGGACCGTCATGGAGGAGGTCTACGGACGATGAGGTTCGTCGCGATCACGTCCTGCCCCACGGGCATCGCCCACACCTACATGGCCGCCGAGGCCCTGGAGCAGGCCGGCAGGGCCGCCGGCCACGAGGTGAGCGTGGAGACGCAGGGCTCGGCCGGCTCCGCGCCCTTCGACCCCGCCGTCATCGACGCCGCCGACGGCGTCATCTTCGCCGCGGACCTGGAGGTGCGCGACAAGGACCGCTTCGCCGGCAAGCCCTTCGTCGACGTCGGCGTCAAGAAGGCCGTCGCCGACGCCCCCGGCGTCGTGGCCGCCGCCGTCGCCGCCGTCGAGGCCGCCCCGCGCGGTGCCGCGGCCGGCGCCACCGGTGCCGCCGGTGCCACCGCGCCCTCCGGCGCCCCGGCCCCCGCGGCGCGCGCCACCTCCGGCGCCGGCGTGGGCACCCGGGTGCGCCAGTGGCTCATGACGGGCGTCAGCTACATGATCCCGTTCGTCGCCGCGGGCGGCATCCTCATCGCCCTGGCGTTCATGCTGGGCGGCTACGAGATCGCCCTGGACCGCGGCGACCAGAGCGCGAACGCCTACTTCACCGGCCTGTTCGCCGACGGCTTCGACGCCGGCAGCCGCGAGCAGTGGGCCGGCCTGCTG
This sequence comes from Kineococcus gurbantunggutensis, assembly GCF_050871925.1. Classification (NCBI taxonomy): domain Bacteria; kingdom Bacillati; phylum Actinomycetota; class Actinomycetes; order Kineosporiales; family Kineosporiaceae; genus Kineococcus; species Kineococcus gurbantunggutensis. The sequence goes on along the minus strand of NZ_JBJLSG010000172.1, from coordinate 2,951 downwards.
CTGGTGGTGGGCCAGGCGGCGTTCGGGTTCCTCGTGCCCGTCCTGGCCGGGTTCATCGCCTTCGGCATCGCCGACCGCCCCGGCATCGCTCCCGGCTTCGTCGGCGGCGCGCTCGCGGTGACCGTCGGCGCCGGCTTCCTCGGCGGCCTGGCCGCCGGCTTCCTCGGCGGCTTCGTCGCCCTGGGCCTGGCGCGGCTGAAGGTGCCCAACGCGGTGCGCGGCGTCATGCCCGTCGTCGTCATCCCGCTGATCGCCACGATCGTCACCGGCGCCGTGATGCTCGTGGTCCTGGGCCGGCCGCTGAAGCGGCTGATGGACGAGCTCACCAGCGGGCTGAACTCCCTGTCCGGCTCCGGGATCGTCCTGCTGGGCGTCATCCTCGGCGTGATGATGGCCGCCGACCTCGGCGGGCCGATCAACAAGGTCGCCTACACCTTCGCCACCACCGGCCTGGCCACCGCCGCGGCCGCCTCCGGCAGCCCCGTGGAGCTGAAGGTCATGGCCGCCGTCATGGCCGCGGGCATGACCCCGCCGCTGGGCATCGCGCTGGCCACGTTCCTGCGCAAGCGCCTGTTCACCGAGTCCGAGCAGCAGAACGGCAAGGCCGCGGTCCTGCTGGGCGCGTTCTTCATCTCCGAGGGCGCCATCCCGTTCGCCGCCGCCGCGCCGCTGCGCATCATCCCGGCCGCCATGCTCGGCTCCGGCGTCACCGGCGGGCTGGTCATGGCCTTCGGCAACGCGCTGCGCGCCCCGCACGGCGGCGTGGTCGTCCTGGGCCTGGTCAGCAGCCCGCTGCTGTACCTGCTGGCCATCGTCGTCGGCTCGGTCGTCACCGGCCTGGCCGTCGTGGCCCTCAAGAGCCTGCACCGCGAGCCCGCCGCGCAGGACGCCGCGGCCGCCGGCGCCGGCAGCACCCCCGCGGCCGTCTCGGCCTGACCCGCCGCCCACCCCGCCGCCCACCCCGCCGCGCCCGGCGGCCCGCCCCTGCGGCAGGCTGCCTGGCGCGCGGCGGGCCCCGAGCCCGCCCCGCGCGACCCGTTCCGCTCCCACCCCCCCGGAGGACCCCGTGCCCAGCCGCACCGCCACCGTCGCCTCGCGCGTCGGCCTGCACGCCCGCCCCGCGTCCCTGTTCGTCCAGGCCGCCGTCGCCACCGGCCTGCCGGTGACGATCGCCAAGGGCGACGGCGCCCCCGTCGACGCCCGCAGCATCCTCATGGTCATGGGCCTGGGCGCCAAGCACGGCGAGACCGTGACCCTCACCGCCGACGGCGAGGGCGCCGAGCAGGCGCTCGAGGCGCTGGCCGGCGTGGTCGAGACCGACCACGACGCCGCCTGACCCGACCCGACCGACCCGACCCAGGACCGAGGACCCGCCGTGACGCTCACCGAACCCGCGACGCCCGCCGTGCTGACCGGCGTGGGCGTCGGCACCTCCGCCGCCGTCGGCACCGTCGTGCTCGTCGCCCCCGCCGCCCGGCCCCCGGCCGACGAGCCGGCGCCGAGCGACCCGGCGGCCGCGGCCGCCGCCGTGCGCGAGGCGTTCGCGGCCGTGGCCGCCACGCTGCGCGAGCGCGCCGCGGCCGCCGGCGGCACCACCGCCGACGTGCTGCGGGCCACCGCGCTGATGGCCGAGGACCCCGGCCTGCTCGCCGACGTCGAGCGGCGCCTGGGCGCGGGCACCGGCCCGGCCGGCGCGGTCGACGCGGCCGTGGAGGGCTTCTGCGAGGTCCTCGCCGCCTCCGGCCCGTACCTGGCCGAGCGCGTCACCGACCTGCGCGACGTGCGCGACCGCGTCGTGGCGCACCTGCTGGGCCTGCCGCAGCCGGGCGTGCCGGACCTGCACGGCCCCTCGGTCGTGGTGGCCGCCGACCTCGCGCCGGCGGACACCGCGACCCTGGACCTGTCCAGGGTCGTCGGCATCGTCACCGAGCTGGGCGGCCCCACCAGCCACACCGCGATCATCGCCGCGCAGCTCGACGTGCCGTGCGTGGTGCGGGTGGCCGGCGCCCTGTCGCTGCCGGCGGGGGAGCGGGTCGTGCTCGACGCCCGCGAGGGCACCGTCACCCCCGACCCCTCCGCCGAGCTGCTCGAGGCCGTCGAGGCGCGCCGCGCCGCCCGCGCCGCGCTGGCCTCGGCCGGCGGCGGGCCCGGGCGCACCGCCGACGGGGTGGCGGTGCAGCTGCTCGCCAACGTCGGCGCCGTCGAGGACGCCGAGCGCGCCGCCGCCGGCTCCGGCGCCGCCGCCGTGGAGGGCGTGGGCCTGTTCCGCACCGAGGTCCTCTTCCTGGAGCGCACCTCCGAGCCCACCGAGGCCGAGCAGGCCGACGCCTACGCGCGCGTGCTGGCCGCGTTCGCCGGCCGCAAGGTCGTCGTGCGCACCCTGGACGCCGGCGCGGACAAGCCGCTGGCCTTCGTGGAGGTCGAGCCGGAGGAGAACCCGGCCCTGGGCGTGCGCGGCCTGCGCACCGCCCGCCGCCACCCGCACCTGCTGACCACCCAGCTGCGCGCCCTGGCCGCCGCCGCCGAGCGCACCGGCACCGACCCGTGGGTGATGGCCCCCATGGTCGCCACCCCGGACGAGGCCGCGGACTTCGCCGCGCAGGCGCGCGCGGCCGGGCTGCGCACCGTCGGCGCGATGGTGGAGGTGCCCGCCGCGGCGCTGCGCGCGCCCGCGCTGCTGGCCGCCGGGCTGGACTTCGTCAGCATCGGCACCAACGACCTGACCCAGTACGCCATGGCCGCCGACCGCCTCGCCGGCGAGCTCGCCGAGCTGCTGGACCCCTGGCAGCCGGCCGTGCTGCAGCTCGTCGGGCTGACCGGCGAGGGGGGGGGGGGGGGGGGGGGGGGGGGGGGGGGGGGGGGGGGGGGGGGGGGGGGGGGGGGGGGGGGGGGGGGGGGGGGGGGGGTGGGGGGGGGGGGGGTGGGGGGGGGGGGGGGGGGGGGGGGGGGGG
>NZ_JBJLSG010000171.1:0-9894 GCF_050871925.1 Kineococcus gurbantunggutensis | reverse complement strand
ATAGCGGTGGGGAAACGCCCGGTCACATTCCGAACCCGGAAGCTAAGCCCACCAGCGCCGATGGTACTGCTCGGGAGACTGGGTGGGAGAGTAGGACACCGCCGGCCACTCACTTCTGGTGAGACGGTCTTGATGGCCAGGTGATGGGGAGCGCGCCCGTGGGCGCGCTCCCCATCGTCGTTTCCAGGCATGGCCCGGGAGCGCGTGAGACCCTGACGTACCCGGTGCGGTGCGGACATCTGAACAGCGACGAGGAAGTCCGCGACAGCGGGCAGGTGGGAGATCGGCATGGCTGAACCTGGGTCCCGGGGCCGCGACGAGCGGCGTTCCGCTCCCGGGGGTGGGCGTCCCCGGCAGGGAGGAGCCCCCGACGGGCGTGGTCGTCGACCCTCGTCCTCCGACCGGCCCTTCTCCGGTGGTCCTCGTCGTTCCCCCGAGCGCGGCGGCGACGCCTCGCGTCCGGCGCGGCCCGCTCAGGGGCGCTCCGGAGAGGGCGATCGCGGCTGGCGTGAGCGTTCCGACTCGTCGCGTTCCGACTTCCCCCGCCGTCCCTCTTCCGGGGCGGGTGAGCGTCCCGGCCGAGCGGTGCGCGACGCGGCCGGCCGCAGCGGTTCCGACCAGCGTCGTGGAGCCGGTGGCGAGCGGCGCGACGCGCGCGACCGCACCACCGGTGATGCACCGCAGCGCGGCCGTGACGACCGGTCTGGCGCGGCGCGCTCGTCCGGTGGCGACCGCCCGTGGTCGCGCGGTGAGCGGCCGCAGAGCCGCCCCGGCGCACCGGCGCGTCGCGACGACCGCGCTCCTCGTGGCGAGGACCGCGCGCCCCGTGGTGAGGGCCGCAGCTTCCAGCGCGACGACCGCGCCCCCCGTCGCGACGACCGTGGTCCTCGTGGTGAGGGCCGCAGCTTCCAGCGCGACGACCGCGCCCCCCGCCGTGACGACCGTGGTCCTCGTGGTGAGGGCCGCGGCTTCCAGCGCGACGACCGCGGCCCGCGGCGCGACGAGCGCTCGTCCCAGGACCGCGCGTTCCGCCGTGACGAGCGTGGCCCGCGCGGTGAGGACCGTGGTCCCCGTCGTGAGGACCGTGGCCCGCGCGGCGAGGCCCGCGGCTTCCAGCGCGACGACCGCGCCCCGCGTCGCGACGACCGTGCCCCCCGTGGCGACGTCCGGGGTCCCCGTCGCGACGAGCGCGGGCCCGTCCGCGGTGGCGCACGTCCCGGTGGGCACCGTGACGACCGCCGCGACGAGCTGTCGCGTTCGGCGCGTCCCCCGCGCCCGGCAGGTCCGCGCCTGCCCGACGACATCACCGGCCGCGAGCTCGCTCCGGACGTGCGCCGCTCGCTGTCGGGCCTGCCCGCGGAGAATGTCGACGTCGTCGCCCGCCACCTGGTGGCCAGCGGGCAGCTCGTCGACGTCGACCCGGAGCGGGCGTGGCAGCACGCCCTCGCCGCGCAGCGCCGGGGCGGGCGCATCGCCGCCGTGCGCGAGGCCGCGGCCATCGCCGCGTACAAGGCGGGGCACTTCCGGGAGGCCCTGGCGGAGTTCCGCACCGCGCGCCGCATGACGGGGGACGACAGCTACCTGCCGCTGATGGCCGACTGCGAACGCGGCCTGGGGCGCCCCGAGCGCGCTCTCGACCTCGCGAACTCGCCCGAGGCGGCGAACCTCGACACCGCGGCCAAGGTGGAGATGCTCATCGTCTCCGCCGGCGCCCGGCACGACCTCGGCCAGCACGACGCGGCCGTCGTCGCCCTGCAGGTGCCCCAGCTGCGCACCAGCACCAGGGCCCCGTGGCGCGCGCGCCTGTGGTACGCCTACGCCGACGCGCTGCTCACCGTGGGCCGGGAGGCCGACGCGCGCGAGTGGCTGGAGAAGGCCGCCGAGGCCGACACCGAGGGCGAGACCGACGCGGCCGAGCGCCTGTCGGAGATGGACGGCGTCGTCTTCGACGAGGAGTACCTCGACGAGGACGAGATCGACGCCCTCATCGCCCGCGAGGAGGAGCGGCTGGCCGCCCTGGACGGCTCCGCGGTGGACGCCGGCACCGACGACGCGCAGGACGGCGACGACGCGCAGGACGGCGACGACGCGCAGGACGCCGACGCGGACGACGAGCCCGCGGCCGACGAGCCCGCGGACGAGGAGCCGTCCGTCCCCGCCGACGGGCGCGCCGAGGAGGACTGAGTGCGCGTCTACTGGCCCACCACCCTGCCGGCGCTGGCGGCTGCGGCCCCCTCGGGAGTGCTCGCCCCGGCACCGGCGGCCGTGCACGCGGTGACCCCGCTGCTGCGCGAGTTCTACGCCGACGCGGACCCGCGCGAGCTGGAGGAGGAGCTGGAGTACGTGGCGATGAGCGACGCCGCGGAGCAGTCGCTGCGGCTGCTGGCCACCGCGCCCGACGGGGCCGCGCCCCGGCGGGTGGTCCTGGCCCTGGACGTCCCGGGCACGGCCGCGCCGCGCCCGGACGCCGCGTGGTCCGCGCCCGAGCGCTCCCTGGTGGTCCTGGAGCAGGACCTGACCCTGGACGCGCTCGTCAGCGTGCACGTCGACGACGCCGAGGCCGAGGCCGACGTGCGGGCGGCGCTGGCGGCCCTGCCGGCCGCCGACGCCGGGGACGACGACGCCCGCTTCACCGTGGAGTCCGTCGAGGGCCACGAGCTGCTCTGGTACGACGCCACGGAGCTGCCGCTGCTGCTGGCCGCCGGGGCCTGAGGTCCTCGGCGCGCCGCTCAGCCGGCGAGCCGCTCGCGGGCCAGCTGGACCTCGGAGCGCACGAGGTCCAGCAGGCCCGGCAGGGCGGCCTGCTCCACGCTGCCGCCGAACAGGGGCACCTGCACCTCCAGGGTCCCGGTCAGCTCGTGCTCGCAGCCGCCGCCGGCGGGGCGCAGGTGCGCGCGGGCGCGCATCCGCACCGGCGCGCCGCGCACGGTCAGCTCCAGCGAGCCCTCGCGGGAGCCGTCCGGGGCCGGGGGCCCCCAGCGCTCCACCTGCTCCACGACCGCGGTGGCACCCAGGTAGCCGGCGGCGACGCGCGGCAGGCCGGAGGTGCTCACGGTGCGCGAGCTGCGCACGACCGTGCTGCCGTCCTCGGTGCCCACCGCCTCGGCGTGCTCGACGGCGCCGGAGCGCGCGGCCCGCTCGGCGAGGAAGGCGGGGTCGGTCAGCAGCGCGAAGACCGCCGCGGGCGGGGCGGGCAGCGGCGAGCGCTCGGAGAAGGGGGTGGCCACGTCGCGACTGTACGGGGCCGCTGCGCGGGGATCGCCCGGTCCGGTGCGCGGGCGCGCGGAGGGCTAGGGTCGGTGGGGCACAACCCCCGGCCACCGGAGCGACGATGCCCCTCTCGACCCCGTCCACCACGTCCGAGCTGCGACCGCTCGTGCGGTCGGCCGCCGCCGCGCGCGGTCCCGCCTGGGACGGGGCGCCGGAGGCGCTGCGCTCGGCCACCGCCGCCGAGCGCGCGCTGCTGGACTACTACGCGCACACCGCGGTGGAGGACCTGCGCGAGCGGGCCCCCGCCGACCTCGCGGCCGCCGTCGCCTCGCACCTGGCGCTGGGCCGGCGCCGCCTGCCGGGCACCACCCTGGTGCGGGTGGTGCCCGGCGAGGACGCCGGTGCCGGGCCGGGCAGCTCCGTGGTCGAGGTCGTCACCGACGACGTCCCCTTCCTCGTCGACAGCCTCACCTCGGCGCTGACGCGCACCGGGCGCGGCATCCACCTGCTGGTGCACCCGCGCCTGGCCGCGCGGCGCGACGCCGACGGCGCGCTGCTGGACGTGCACGACGTGGCCACCGCGCCGCCGTCGGAGCCGGCCGAGAGCTGGATCCGCATCGAGGTCGACCGCGCCGGCGACGCCGCCGAGCGCGAGCGGCTGCAGCAGGAGCTGGAGGCCGTCCTCGGCGACGTGCGCGCCGCCGTGCGCGGCTGGCACGCCATGCGCGCCAAGGCGAACCAGATCGCCGACGAGCTGCAGCTGGACCCGCCGCCGAGCGTGCCGGTGGAGGAGCTGCGGGTGGCCGAGCGGTTCCTGCGCTGGATGGCCGACGACCGCTTCACGTTCCTGGGCTACCGCGAGTACGACCTGCGCGCCGACGGCGAGGACGTGGTCCTGGCGGCGCGGCCGGAGACCGGCCTGGGCGTGCTGGCGGAGCGCCCCGGCCGCACCGCCGGTCGCGAGCGCCGGTTGTCCGGGCCGGTGCGGGAGAAGGCGACCGAGCCGCAGGTCCTCGTCGTCACCAAGGCCAACGCCCGCGCCACCGTGCACCGGCCGGCGTTCCTGGACTACGTGGGGGTCAAGAGGTTCGACGCCTCCGGCCGCGTGACGGGCGAGCGCAGGTTCCTGGGCCTGTTCACCTCCAGCGCCTACACCGACTCCGTCAAGCGGGTGCCGGTCGTGGCGGAGAAGGTCGCCGACGTGCTGGCGCGCGCCGGGTTCGGCTCCAGCGGCCACTCCGCCAAGGACCTGATGAGCATCCTGGAGTCCTTCCCGCGCGACGAGCTGCTGCAGGCCGACGCCGAGCACGTGCTCGTCACGGCGCTGGCGGTGCTGCGCCTGCAGGAGCGGCGCCGCACCCGCCTGTTCGTGCGCCGCGACCCGTACCGGCGGTTCATGTCGTGCCTGGTGTTCCTGCCGCGCGACCGGTACACCACGCGGGTCGGGGCGCGCGTGGAGGAGCTGCTGCGCGAGGGCTTCCACGGCGGCTCCTCGGAGCACACCCTGCAGGTCTCGGAGTCGGTGCTGGCGCGCCTGCACGTGGTGGTGCGCGCCCGCCCCGGCGAGGAGCTGCCCGCGGACGTCGACGTCGCGGAGCTGGAGGCGCGGGTGGCCCGCGCCACCCGCAGCTGGGACGACGACCTGCTGGACGCCGCGCGCCGGAGCCTGGGCGAGGACGCCGGCGCGGCGCTGGTGCGGCGCTGGGCCGGCGGGGTGCCCGGCAGCTACCGCGCGGCCGTGGACGCCGAGCGGGCCGTGTGCGACCTGCAGCGCGCCGAGCAGCTGCTGGCCGGGGTCGGTGACGAGGACGCGGTGCCGGAGCCGGTGCTGGACCTGCGCGACGCCGAGGGCGAGCCGCGCACGTGGCGGCTGACCTCGTACCGCGGGGCGCCGGTGACCCTCAGCGCGGTGCTGCCGTTCCTGGCGGACCTGGGCGTGGAGGTCACCGACGAGCGCCCGCACGTGCTGGCGCGCGAGGACGGCCGGCGGGTGTGGGTGGACGACGTGGGCCTGCGGCTGCCGGTGGACGTGCAGCACCTGGACGCCGACCCGGCGGCGGCGCGGGCGCGCTTCTGCGAGGCGTTCGCCGCGGCCTGGAGCGGTGCGGCCGACAGCGACGCGCTGGCCCGCCTGGTGCTGGCCGCGCAGCTGGGCTGGCGGCAGGTGGCGGTGCTGCGCGCGCTGACGCGCTACCTGCGGCAGGTGGGGCTGGCGTACTCGGTGGAGTACGTCGCCGGGTGCCTGCTGGCGAACGTGGGGCTCACCCGCTCCCTGGTGCGGTTGTTCGAGGCGAGGTTCGCCCCGGCGCGCGCCGGTCACGAGGACCACCGCGCCGAGCTCGTCGACGCCCTGCTGGAGGAGGCGCGCGACGCGCTGGACGCGGTGGAGGGCCTGGACGCGGACCGGATCCTGCGCGCGCTGTTCTCGGTGGTGCGCGCGGTGCTGCGCACCAACGCCTACCAGCGCGGCGCCGGCGGCGAGCTGCGCCCGTACCTGTCGTTCAAGCTGGACCCCTCGCAGGTGGCCGGGGTGCCGGCGCCGGTGCCGCACCGGGAGGTGTGGGTGTACTCCCCGCGGGTGGAGGGCGTGCACCTGCGCTTCGGGGAGGTCGCGCGCGGGGGCCTGCGCTGGTCGGACCGGCGCGAGGACTTCCGCACCGAGGTGCTGGGCCTGGTGAAGGCGCAGGTGGTGAAGAACGCCGTCATCGTGCCCACCGGCGCCAAGGGCGGTTTCGTCGCCAAGCGCCTGCCGGACCCGGCGGTGGACCGCGACGCGTGGTGGGCCGAGGGCACCGCCTGCTACCGCACGTTCATCTCCGGCCTGCTGGACGTGACCGACGACCTGCGCACCGAGGGCGGGCAGCGGCGCGTGGTCCCCCCGGTCGACGTGGTCCGCTACGACGGCGACGACCCGTACCTGGTGGTGGCCGCGGACAAGGGCACCGCGACGTTCTCCGACACCGCCAACGAGATCGCCCTGTCGCGGGGCTTCTGGCTGGGCGACGCGTTCGCCTCGGGCGGTTCGGTCGGCTACGACCACAAGGCGATGGGCATCACCGCGCGCGGGGCGTGGGAGAGCGTGCGCCGGCACTTCCGCGAGCTGGGCCACGACGTGCAGGAGCAGCCCACCACGGTGGTGGGCGTGGGCGACATGAGCGGTGACGTGTTCGGCAACGGGATGCTGCTGAGCCGCGGCATCCGGCTGGTGGCCGCGTTCGACCACCGGCACGTGTTCCTGGACCCCGACCCGGACCCGGAGGCCTCCTTCGCGGAGCGGCAGCGGCTGTTCGCGCTGCCGCGCTCGAGCTGGGCGGACTACGACCCCGCGCTCATCAGCGCCGGCGGCGGCGTGCACAGCCGCACCGCGAAGTCCGTGCCGATCAGCGAGCAGGTCGCCCGGGTCCTCGGCCTGGACGAGGGCGTGCGCAGCCTGTCGCCGATCGAGGTGGTGCGCGCGGTCCTCACCGCCCCGGTGGACCTGTTCTGGAACGGCGGCATCGGCACCTACGTCAAGGCCTCCACCGAGTCGCACGCGGACGTGGGCGACAAGGCCAACGACGCGGTGCGGGTGGACGGCGCCCAGCTGCGGGTGCGCGTCGTGGGGGAGGGCGGCAACCTCGGCCTGACCCAGCGCGGGCGCATCGAGGCGGCGACCGCCGGGCGCGGCGGGGCGGGCGTGAAGCTGAACACCGACGCGATCGACAACTCCGCCGGCGTGGACTGCAGCGACCACGAGGTGAACATCAAGATCCTGCTGGACCAGCTCGTCGCCCGCGGGGAGCTGGACGCCGCGGACCGCGACGAGACGCTGCTGCGGATGACCGACGAGGTCGGCCGGCTGGTGCTGCGCGACAACTACGAGCAGAACGTGGCGCTGAGCGTGGAGGGCACCTTCGCCGCCGGGCTGCTGCCGGCGCACCGGCGGATGCTGGAGGCGCTGCAGCGCTCGGGGGAGCTGGACCGCCGGCTGGAGGCGCTGCCCTCGAGCGCCGAGCTGGAGCGCCGCGCCCGCGAGGGCGGCGGGCTGACGATGCCGGAGCTGTCGGTGCTCATCGCCCACGCGAAGATCTCGCTGGGCGCGTCCGTGCTGGCCTCGGGCCTGCCCGACGAGCCGTGGGTGGAGGCCGCGCTGCGCGGGTACTTCCCCGTCGAGCTCGTGCAGCGCTTCGGCGCCCACCTGCCCGGGCACCCGCTGCGCCGGGAGATCGCCACGACGGTGCTGGTCAACCACGTCGTGGGCACCGGCGGGCTGACGTTCGCCTTCCGCGCCGCGGAGGAGACCGGTTCCGCCCCCGCCGACGTGGTGCGCGCCTTCGCCGTGGCGGTGCGCGTGTTCGGCCTGGGCGAGCGGGTGGCGGCCGTGGAGGCCCTGGACGGGCGCGTACCCGCGCAGGTGCAGGCGCGCATGCGCCAGCAGGTGCACCGGCTGCTGGACCGCAGCGTGCGCTGGCTGCTGCACTCGCGCCCCGAGGGCGTGGACGTGAGCGCGGAGGTGGAGCGCTTCGCGGGCCCGGTGGCGCAGCTGGCCCCGCTCGTGCCGCGGCTGGTGCGCGACGCGGACGCCGAGGCGGTGCGCGCCGAGGCCGACGCGTTCGCGCGCGCCGGCGTGCCGGAGGACGAGGCGCTGCGGGTGGCCTCGCTGCTGGCCACGTTCGCCCTGCTCGACGTGGTGGAGGTGGCGCGGGCGTCCGGGCACGAGGCGCCGGCCGTCGCCGACGTGTGGTTCGAGCTGTCCGGCCGCTACGAGGTGGAGACGCTGCTGAGCAGCATCAGCGCCCTGTCGCGGGAGGACCGCTGGCAGTCCCTGGCCCGCGCCGCGCTGCGCGACGACCTGTACGGGGTGCTGCGCGACCTGACCGCCTCGGTGCTCGAGCACGCCGACGGCACCGGGGCCGCCGCGGCGGCCGAGGCGTGGGAGCGGGCGCACGGGCCGGCGGTGCGGCGCGCGCGGGCCACGCTGCAGGAGATCGCGGCCTCCGGGCGCGCGGACATCGCGGCGCTGTCGGTGGCGCTGCGGGTCATGCGCTCGGTGCTGCGGGCGGGCTGAGCGCGGAGCGGGCGGGGTGATCGGCGCGCGGCGGCGAGCCGTAGGCTTCGAGGGTGCCCACCATGGCTGACCTGCTGCAGTCCGAGACCGGCCTGGGCCCCGCCGAGGCGGAGTGGCTGCGCCTGCTCGTGGGCGACTGGCAGCTCATCTCCGACCTGTCCTTCGCCGACCTGGTGCTGTGGGTGCCCTCCGCGGATCGGCAGCACTTCGTGGCGGTCGCGCACTGCCGGCCCACCACCGGCCCGACCGTGCACTACGACGACGTCGTGGGCGCGGTGCTCGAGCGCGGCCGCCGCCCGCAGGTGGACACCACCTTCGACGAGGCGCGCAGCCTGCGCGGTCGGGACCCGGAGTGGGACGACGACGTGCCGGTGCGCGAGGAGACCATCCCGGTGGTGCGCGAGGGCGTCGTGCTGGGCGTGCTGGCCCGGCACACCAACCTGGCGACCTCGCGCACGCCCAGCCGCCTGGAGCTGAACTACGTCAAGTGCGCGGACGACCTCACGCGGATGATCGCCGCCGGCGACTTCCCGCAGGTCTCGGCCCCCACCGGCCCGCGCCGGGGCGCCCCACGCGTGGGCGACGGGATGCTGCGCCTGGACGCCGAGGGCGTGGTCACCTACGCCAGCCCCAACGCGCTGTCGGCGTTCCACCGCGCCGGGCTCATCGGGGAGCTGGTGGGGGCCAACCTCGCCGAGGTCGCCTCCTCGCTGGCGGCCAGCCACCTGCCGGTGGACGAGTCGCTGCCGCTGGTGGTGACGGGCCGGGCGCCGTGGCGCACCGACCTGGAGACCGAGGCGGCCACGCTGGCCATGCGCGCCATCCCGCTGACGCGCCGGGAGGACGGCGCCGGGCCGGCGCGGGTGGCGGCGCTGCTGCTGGTGCGCGACGTGTCCGAGCTGCGCCGGCGCGAGCGCGAGCTGATGACGAAGGACGCCACGATCCGCGAGGTGCACCACCGGGTGAAGAACAACCTGCAGACGGTGGCGGCGCTGCTGCGGCTGCAGTCGCGGCGCATCGGCTCGGAGGAGGGCCGCTCGGCGCTGCAGGAGGCGATGCGCCGGGTGGAGACCATCGCCACCGTGCACGAGACGCTCTCGCAGGGCATCGACGAGAACGTCGACTTCGACCAGGTGCTCGACCGCTGCCTGATGATGGCCGCCGAGGTGGCGATGTCCAACGCCGAGCGGGTGCGCACCGTGCGCGAGGGACGCTTTGGGGAGCTGCGCCAGGAGGACGCCACCGCGCTGGCGCTGGTGCTCACCGAGCTGGTCACCAACGCCGTGGAGCACGGCTTCGGCTCCGGGCGCGCCGGCACGGTCGTGGTGAAGGTCGAGCACCACGGCGAGGACCGGCTGGAGGTCGTCGTCAGCGACGACGGGGTCGGGCTGCCGGACGACTTCCAGGCCGGCAGCTCCGGCCTGGGCACCCAGATCGTGCGCTCGCTGGTGGCCGGGGAGCTGCGCGGGCGCATGGAGTTCGGCGCCAGCGAGTCCGGCGGCACCCAGGTGCGCCTGGACCTGCGGGTGCGCCGGGGCACCACGCCGCTGGGCAGCGTGCGCACCCACTGAGCTGGGCCCGAGCGCGAGGAGGGCCCCCACCCGGCGGGGTGGGGGCCGTGATCGCAGCTCGAGGGT
>NZ_JBJLSG010000170.1:0-10042 GCF_050871925.1 Kineococcus gurbantunggutensis | reverse complement strand
GCGCCGCGCTGCGCGAGGTGCTGCTGGCCCGCCGCGACGGCCCGGACGAGGGGGCCGCTCAGCCGAACGTGTCGGGGTCCGGGCCGGTGCGCTCGTCGCGGTTCAGGGCGCTGAGGTCGGCGACCTGCTCGTCGGTGAGGGTGAACCCGAAGACGTCGATGTTGCTCGCGATGCGCGAGGGCGTCACCGACTTGGGGATGACGACGTTGCCGAGCTGCAGGTGCCAGCGCAGCACGACCTGGGCGGGTTCGCGGCCGGTCTCGGCGGCGACGCGGGTGACGACGGGGTCGGAGAGCAGCTCCCCGCCGCGCGCCAGGGGGCTCCACGCCTCGGTGGCGATGCCGTGCTCGGCGTGGAAGGCGCGCAGGTCCTCCTGCACCAGGTACGGGTGCAGCTCCACCTGGTTGACGGTGGGCACCAGGTCCGTCTCGTCCATGAGCTTGCGCAGGTGGGTCTTCTGGAAGTTCGAGACGCCGATGGTGCGGATGCGCCCGTCGCGGTGCAGCTCCTCGAACGCCTTCCACGTCTCGACGTAGTCGTCGCGCTGGGTGGGCCAGTGGATGAGGTACAGGTCGAGGTACTCGAGCTGCAGCTTGGCCATGCTCTCGTCGAAGGCGCGCAGCGTGCGGTCGCGGCCGTGCTCCTCGTTGGCGAGCTTGGTGGTGACGAACACCTCCTGGCGGGGCACGTCGGTCACGCGCAGCGCGTCGCCGACGCCGGCCTCGTTGGCGTAGCCGGCGGCGGTGTCGACGTGGCGGTACCCGGAGCCGAGGGCGTTCAGGACCACCTCGACGGTCCGCTCCTGGGGCACCTGCCACACGCCCAGGCCGAGCTGGGGCATCTGGACCCCGTCGTGCAGCGTCACGTTCGGAACTGCGGGCACGCGTCCTCCTCGTCGGTCCTGCGGGTCGGCGCCGAGGCTACGGGCGCGGGCGGCGCACCGCGCGCGCAGCGGCGGGCGCGACCGCGCCGGGGCCGCGCCAGGGCCGCGCCGGGGCCGTGCCGACCTCGTGCCGGGGCTCGTGTCGGGGCTCGTGCCGGGGCTCGTGTCGGCGGCGGGGGTCACGATGGCGGCATGCTCCCGCGCACCGCTGCGGGCCGGCGGGCCGCTCCGGAGCCGTCGGCCGTCGTCCACGCCGTGTGGGTGCGCCCGGGCCGGCTGCTGTGGTGGGTCGAGCGCGGCGGCCCGCCCGTGCCGCACGCGGTGCACGTGCCGGCCGGTGCGACGCACCCGGCGCACCCGGGGGCGCTGCGCGGGCAGCAGCGCGCCGCGCTGCTGCGCTCGGGGATGGCCGGGGCCGCGCTGCACGCGGTGCTGGCCGGGCCGACGCGGTGGGTGCCGGCGCTGCTGCCGGCGCGCGACGGGGTGCCGCTGCCCAGCCCCGACGCGTTCGCGCGGCTGCCCTGGCCGCGCCGGCACCCGGCCCCGGTGGAGCTGGCCGTCACGGAGCTGCCGTGCACCGCTCCCCCGCTGGGCGTCAGCGTCGAGGTGGTGCGCGGCGCCGCGCCGGGCGGCTGGGGCGACGGCGGGCGGGTCGTGCCCGGGCGCGAGGTGGTGCACCTGGGGGCGCTGGTGCGCGACCTGGCCGCGTTCGCCGCCGCGGCGCCCGCCTCCTCCTCCGGCCCGGGGGCGCCGTGGCGGCGCCGGCGGGCGGCGACGCTGCCGGCGGCGCTGCGCGCGGGCGTGCCCGGCGCCCGCGGCGGGGCCCTGAGCGCCGCGCAGGTCGTCGACGACGTGGTGGGCGCGGTGCTGCCGCACCTGCGCCGCGACGCGCTGCCGGTGCCGGCGGCGGCGACGGGGCGGGTGGTGCTGCTGCTGGGCGGGCCGGTCGACGCCGTCGGGGCGGCCGGCTCCGCCGGCGCGGACGCGCCGTCGGAGCCGTGGTGGGTGGACGTGACGCTGTCCGTGGGCGGGGCGGCGCCGCTGCGCATCGGGGAGCTGACGGGCGACCCGATCGCGCTGGAGGCGCTGCGCGACGGCCTGGCGCGCGCGGTGGCGGTGTGCCCGGTGCTGCGCTCGGCGCAGCGCGACGCCGCCGACGCCGGCCGGCTGCGGCTGCCGACGGCGGTGGCCGCCGAGCTCGTCGACCGCGGCGCGGACCTGCTGCACGGCGCGGGGGTGGCGGTGCTGGTGCCGCGGGAGGTGGCGGCGGCGCTGCGGCGCCGGCGTCAGCTCCAGTCGAAGCGCTGGATCCGCCAGGACGTCCACCCCAGCCAGCGGCGCAGGTGGGGCGGCTCGGCGTAGCAGCCCAGGGCCTCCACGGCGGCGCGCAGGGCGACCTCGTCACGGGCCAGCAGGTGCGGCAGCTCGTCGGCGACCCGGTCCAGGAACGCGGGTGGCTCCGCGCCCAAGGCCGCCCACTCGTTCCAGTCGGGCTCGTCGGCCAGGTCGGCGGCGTTGAACCAGCCGCCGAGGAACGAGGTCAGCGCCGGCCACGCCCGCCGCCAGGCGGGCGCGGCCGGGTGCTCCCACGGCTCGGCGGGGTGCGCGGCGGCCACCTCCCAGGCCGGGCCGGCGTCCCCCGCGTCCAGGCGCCGCAGCACCACCGCGGCGCGGGTGGTGGGCACCGCGGAGGTGACTACGCCGCGCGCGGGCAGCGGTGCCAGCCGCACCGCGAGCCCGACGTCGGCGCCGACGTCGCCGACCAGGTGCAGGCGGGTGCCGGCGTCGGGGTCGGCCAGCCAGGCGTCCACCTCGTCGCGGTGGCGCTCGGCGAGCACGCGCACGGCGCGCCGCAGCGCCCCGGCGCCGGTGCCGGCGCCGTCGCGCAGCCGCCACGGGTAGGGCCACTCGGGCACCGCGCCGCGCGAGAGGATCGTGGTGGGGTCGTCCACGGCCTGCTGCAGGCGCTCGCGGTACCAGGCCATCCACTCCAGCCAGGAGTTCCCGTCGGGCGGGTCCTCCGTGCCCGAGCCGAGGCGGTCGCCGACGTCGCGCATGCCCTCCTCGGTGACCACCCCGGCGGTGACCGCGCGCACGACGGCGAGCGAGGCGGCGGCCTGCTGCGGCCCGCCCTCGGCCAGGTGCAGCTCGACGGCCTCGCGCGGGGAGGTGGCGCGGCCGTCCGCGTCCGTGCCGACGGAGAAGAAGAAGACGTCGTCCCAGGGGCGGTCCATCAGGGGGGTTGCTCCTCGTCGAGGTAGGCGGTGAGGACGTAGGGGTGGCCGCCGGCGTCGCGGCGCAGCACGACGACGGCGCGGTGGGGAGGGGCCCGCCGGAAGCCGGGGCCGTCGCGGACGAGGACCGTGCCCGCGGAGGCGTCGACCGGCACCTCCACGGCGATCCTGCCGCCGCCGGCGAGGGCGCGGCGCACCTCGGCCTCGTTCTCGCGCAGCGCGGCGGTGACGGTCCGCTCGGCGGTGGCGAGGTCGGCCCAGCGCGACGCGGCCCTCGGCGCGCCCCGGCGCCGGCCGGTGCCCGGGTCCAGCGTCCCCAGCGTCAGCCGCTCGCGCAGGTACCGGTCGTCGACGTCCACGTGCCGCTGCAGGGTGTGGCCCGGGCCCTCGCTGCGCCCGAGGTCGACCCCGGCGAGCATCTCGTCCAGGGACTGCGGCGGCAGCGGGCCGTCGGCGCCGCGGGAGCGCTCGTCGGGGCCGCCGCGGGTGCGCGGCGCCCCGGGCGCCGGGGCGGGCAGCAGGTCCTCGGCGGCGCGCCCGGCCCCGCGGCCGAGCAGGCCGGCGCCGAGCCCGCCGGCCACCGCTCCCCAGCGCCCGTCGCGGGCCTCGTCCAGGTGCAGGGCCGCGGCCGCGGTGCCGGCGGGGTCGAGCAGGGCGTCCAGCGCCCGCCCGGGCGCGGCGCGGGCGGCGTCCCACCAGCCCTCGGGGTCCCGGGTCCACCCGGCGAGGGCGTACGCACCGCCGGCGCCCTCGGCGGCGAGCGCGCGGACGGCGTCGCCGACGTGCTCGCCGAGGGTGCGCGGGCGGTCCTCGACGTCGGCGACGAGCGCGAGCAGCCGTCCGGCCAGGCGGGCGGAGCGCTCGTCGTGCTCGGCGAGCAGGGCCTCGCGGCTGCGGTGCCACAGCTCCAGCGCGGCCCAGGCGCCCTGGAACGCGATCAGGTCGGCGCCGGGGTCGCGGGTGCGGCGCTCGGCGTCGGCCAGGCCGTCCTCGACCGCGCGCAGGCGCCCGGCGAGCACCGCGAGGTCGCGGGCGTGCTCCTCGAGGAGGGCGGCCCCGGCGGCGGCGGTGCGGGTGAGCAGGTCCAGGTCGCCCAGGGCGCCGGCCACGAGCGCGCCGAACCCGTCGTGCGCCACGCCCCACCAGCCGCCCAGGGCGCGGACGGCGGCGTCGACGCCGGCCCGCGCGCCGGCGAGGTCGCCGGCCGTGCCGCGCGCCGCCGCCGCCGCGGCGTCCGCCGCCGACGGCGACGGCGGCGGCGCCTGCCGCGTCGCTGGTCCCACCCGCACCTCCCCGGTCGCGGGGACCGTGGCAGGCGCGGGCGCCGCCGGCGGCGGTGTCCACAGCGGCGGGCGGGGGGTGCGCGGTGCGCGGGCCTGTGGCTCCCGCGGCGGTGCGCGGGGAGGACCCCGCGCGGTGGCCGGGCGGGTGCTCAGGCGGTCAGCAGGGCCTCGCGGCGCCGGGCCAGGACGGGGCGGGAGGCCAGGACCGCGGCCACCGCCAGGGCGCACGCCAGCGGCACGAGCCCGCACAGCGCCATGCCGGCGCGCACGCCTACGTGCTCGGTGACCCAGCCGACCAGCGGGCCGCCCAGCGGGGTGCCGCCCATGAACACCAGCACGTACAGGCCCATGACGCGCCCGCGGTAGGCGCGGTCGACCCAGAGCTGCACGGAGGAGTTCGCGATCGCCTGGAACGCCAGGTTGGTGACGCCCATGACGAGCAGGACGGCGACGAACACGCCCAGGTTCGGCGCGAACGCGGCCGCGGCCTGCGCCAGGCCGAACGCGGCGCCGAGCACCAGGATGGTGCGCAGCCGGGTGCTGCTGCGCCCGCCGGCGACCAGCGCCCCGGTGACGGAACCGACGGCCAGGACGACGTTGAACATGCCGTAGGTGCTCGCGTCGCCGCCGAACGTCTCGCTGGCCATGGCGGTGAGCACGACGGGGAAGTTCAGCCCGAACGTGCCGAACACGCCCACCAGCACGATCGTCCACGCCACGTGCGGGCGGGCGGCGACGTGGCGCAGGGCCGAGCGCAGCTGCCCCTTCTCGCGCGGCAGCGGCGGGGTGCGCACGAGCTCGGAGGTGCGCAGGAAGAACGCCAGCGCCACCGTGGGCCCGAGGTAGCACAGCGCGTTGGCGGCGAACGCCCACCCGGTGCCGACGGTGCCGATGAGCAGGCTGGCCACGGCGGGCCCGACGAGCCGGGTCGTCTGGAACGTGGCGGCGTTCAGGGCGATCGCGTTGCGCACGAGGGGGGCGGGGACGACCTCGCCGACGAACGACTGCCGGGTGGGGTTGTCCAGGGCGACGACGAGGCCGCCGACGACGGCGAGGGCGTACACGGCGCCGACGGTGATGCGCCCGGTGAGGGTGAGCACCGCCAGGGTGGTGGCCACGGAGGCGCTGCACAGCTGGGTGACCAGCAGGATGTTCCGCTTGGGGTAGCGGTCGGCGACCATCCCGCCGTGCATCCCGAACAGCAGGATCGGCAGGAACTGCAGCGCCATCGCGATGCCGACGGCCGCGGGGGAACCGGTGAGCTCCAGGACCAGCCAGTCCAGCGCGATGTTCTGCATCCACACGCCGGTGTTGGCGAACGCCTGACCGGCGACGTAGGTGCGGAAGTTCGGCACGCTCAGGGCGGCGAAGGTGCCGGTGCGGGTGGGGGGTGCGTCGGGGGTGGCGTCGGGGCTCGTCTCGGCTGCGGCCGGCGGGGTCACGGATCGGTTCCTTCGGTAGCGAGAGGTCTGTGACCATCATCACGGGGGCGACAGCGAGATCGCACGGCGATAGCCTGCTTATCAGTCATCACGTGTCGTGATGAGCGTCCCGGCGGGGAGGGGGTGCGGCCGTGGCGGAGGCGGGCCGGCCGGTGCCGGCGTTCGAGCCCGTGCAGCTGCGCTCGTTCCTGGCGGTGGCGCAGACGCACTCGTTCACGCAGGCCGCCGCGCGGCTGGGGGTGCGGCAGTCCACGGTGAGCCAGCACCTGCGCAAGCTGGAGGACGCCGCCGGTCGCGCTCTGGTGCACCGGGACACGCACTCGGTGGCGCTGACGCCCGACGGCGAGGCGATGATCGGTTTCGCCCGATCCATCCTCGCCGAGCACGAGCGGGCGGCCTCGTACTTCGCCTCCGAGCGGCCCCGCGGGCGCCTGCGCATCGGCATGTCCGACGACCTGGCGCTGACGCGGCTGCCGCACATCCTGCGCGACTTCCGCACCGAGAACCCGCGCGTGGACCTGGAGCTGACGGTCGACCAGTCCGGTACCCTGCACCGCCGCCTGGAGAACGACCGCTTGGACATCTTCATCGGCAAGCGGCCGCGCGGCTCGGGCGAGGGGAAGCTCGTCAAGCGCGAGCGGCTGGTGTGGGTGGGCAACCCCTCCACCCGGGTGGACCTGACGCAGCCGGTGCCGCTGGTGGTGTACCCCTCCCCCTCGCTCAGCGGCGCCGCGATGCACGAGGCGCTGGAGCGCGCCGGGCTGGGCTACCGCAGCGCGTGCGTGTGCCGCGGCGTCAACGGCCTGATCGCCGCGGTCTCCGCCGGCATCGGCGTCTCGTGCCTGGCCAGCTCGCTGGTGCCGCCGCAGCTGACGGCGCTGGGCCCGCAGCACCGCCTGCCCGAGCTGGGGCAGATCGACCTGGTGCTGCTGACGAACCCCAAGACGCAGCAGCGCCCGGCCTCGCGGGCGCTGGCGGCGGCGGTCCTCTCCAGCGGCCCCGGCGGGCTGAGCCCCTCGGCGCCCTGACCCCGCACGCACCCCGAGCGCGCCCCCGCGCGGCGGCCGGGCCGGGCACCCGGCGCCGGGCGGACGCGGGCGCCCCTCGACTACCGTCGGACGGTGCCCGACCGCCCCGACACCGCTCCCCCGCCGTGCGCCGCCTGAGCCGCGCCCTGCACCTGGACCTGGTGCGCAGCGAGAAGGGCACGCAGCACCTGACGACGTTCGTGGTGACGGCGGTCAGCACGATCCTGCTCACGCGGCTGTTCCTGGCGCTGAGCGGGTACCCGCAGATCGGCGGGGACACCGGCCTGCACGTCGCGCACGTGCTGCCCGGCGGGCTGCTGATGCTGGCGGCGATGGTGCTGCAGTTCGCCTACGTCGGGCGCGGCCCGCGCCCGGTGGCGGCGGTGCTGGGCGGGGCCGGTTTCGGGTTGTTCATCGACGAGGTCGGCAAGTTCGTCACCGCCGACAACGACTACTTCTACGAGCCCGCCGCGGCGATCATGTACGTGGTCTTCGCCGCGCTCGTGGTCGGCGCGCGCCGCTGGCGGCGGCGCCGGCCGCTGGACGACGACGAGAAGGTCGCCAACGCCGCGCACGTCCTCGTGGACGGCCTCGCCGGCCGCCTGCCGGCGCGGCGGCGCGACGAGGTGCTGCGCACCCTGGACGGCCTGGGCGACGCGCCCGCCGCGCGCGAGCTGCGCGCGCTGCTGGCGCGGGTGGAGCCCTCACCCGCGCCGGTGCCGCAACGGCTGGAGCACCTGTGGGCGCGGGTGGACGAGCTGTTCGACCGCCTGGCCACGTCGCGGTGGGCGCTGCCGACCATGGGGTTGTGCCTGCTGCTGCAGGCCGGCGGCGCGGGGCTGGTGGCGGCCGGGTTGTGGCTGGAGGGCGAGCGCCACGGCCCGGCGATCGCCGGTGTCGTCGGCGGAGCGGGCGCGGCGCTGGTGTTCGCGCTGGTGGGCCTGGGGGGGGGGGGGGGGGGGGGGGGGGGGGGGGGGGGGGGGGGGGGGGGGGGGGGGGGGGGGGGGGGGGGGGGGGGGGGGGGGGGGGGCCCCGCCCCCCCCCCCCCCCCCCCCCCGCGGCGGTGGAGTCCTTCCAGCGCTCGGCGCTGACCTCGCTGCTGGTGACGCAGGTCTTCCTCTTCGCCGCCTCGCAGTTCGCGGCGACCGCGGGCGTCGTGGTGGACCTGGTGCTGCTGGGTCTGGTGAACGCCGACCTGGACCGCATGCGCACCCGCGCGGCCGCGGCCGCGAGCGACGGCGGGGACGGCGGCGGGGGTGCGCGGGGCTCCGCTCAGCGCTCCCACAGCTCCACGCGCACCGCGCCGTAGTCGCCCTCGAAGGCCAGGGCGCGCCCGTCGCGGGCGGGTCCCACCCAGGAGGCGAACACCTCCTCCCAGGGGTCGTTGAGCACCACCCCCACCAGCCACACCCGCTCGCGGCCGGCGAGGGCGGGCGCGCGCTGCACGTCGGGCAGGTCGTCGCCGCCGACGGAGACGCTGACGTCGGTGTCGCGCAGCAGCAGCACGTCGTCGACGGGGGTGCCGGCGGGCAGGTAGTACCGCACGTGGGGGCGGGTGGTGTTGCCCAGGTGCACCACGGCGTCGCCGGGGCGGGCGCGCTGGGCGAGGGCGGCGACGGCGGAGGGCACGTCGTCGGTGACGTAGGGCCGCTGGCGGCTCTGCACCAGGTGCGCGCCCTGCCCCACGAGCAGCGCGGCGACCGCCAGGGCGGCGACGCCGGCGCGCGCGGAGCCGGTGCCGGCGCGGCGGGCCAGGGCCCCGGCGCCGACGCCGGCCAGGACGGCCAGCGCGGGGGCGGTGGCGCCGGCGTAGCGGGCGGCGAAGAGCTGACCGCCGGCGGCGGAGGCGGCCAGCGCGGCCACGGGGGCGGCGGCCCAGGCGAGCACGAGCAGCAGGTGGGCGCGGTCGCGGCGCAGGTGGGCGGCGCCGGCGGCGCACAGCACGAGCAGCACCAGGACGGCGAACGCGCCGCCGACGTACGCCGAGCTCAGCCGCAGGGTCTGGCGCAGCAGCGGGAAGCCGTCGTCGATGCGGCCGGGGGCCTGGGAGAACCCGACGGCGAGCATGGCCAGGGTGGCGGCGGCGGCGGGCAGCGCGCCCAGCGCGACGCGGGAGCGGCGGGCCCGCCCGGGCAGCGCGAACGCCACCGCCAGCAGCGCCGCCACCGCCGGGGCGCCGGTGAGCACGTGCAGGGCGGCGGCGAGCACGGAACCGCCCACCCACAGGGCCAGCCACCGCGCGCGCGGGTCCTCGCGGTCGCGCAGCACGCCGTGGGCGGTGGCGGCCACGCACGCCAGCACCACCGGGTAGGGGCGGGCCTCCTGGGCGTGGTCGACGACGACGGGGGTGAGGGCGAACGCGCTGCCGGCGACGGCCCCGGCGACGGCGCGGGCGCCGGCCGCGGAGCCTGGGCGCAGCAGCCGGGAGGCGATCAGCCCGACGAGGGCGGCGGCGAGCACGGTGGCCAGCGCCCCGGGCAGCCGCAGCCACGCCTCGTCGGTGGACACGCGCACCCAGGGGTGCACCAGCGCGTACCAAGGGCCCAGGCCGGCGTCGGTGACGCGCAGCCCGCGCAGCATCACGGGGTAGGAGCGCTCGGCGGTGGCCAGGGTGTAGACCTCGTCGCGCCACAGCGGCTTGGCGTCGTAGCGCCACGCGGTGGTGGCCAGCGCCACGAGGACGGGCACCAGCCACGCCCACGGCGGCGCCCCGGCGCGGTGGTGCCCGTCCTGGCGCGGCGCGGCCCCGGCCGCCCGTGCGCGCGTGCTGCCCGGCACCCGTCCCCCTCGTCCTCGGCGGTGGCCGCCGCCCGGCCACCGGTGCCGGTGGGCGCTGCCCGCCGCCCGGCGCCCCGAAGCCTGCACCACCGGGCCGGGGCGCGCCGGAGCGGGCGGGCGGCGCGGCGGGAGGGCCCGGCGGGAGGGCCCGGCGGGAGGGCCCGGCGGGGCGCCCTCAGCGGTAACACAGCGGTAACCCAGCGCGTGCCCGGGGCACCTAGGTTGCGGCGGGGGGGGGGGGGGGGGGGGGGGGGGGCGGCGCCCCCCCCCCCCCCCCCCCCCCCCCCCCCCCCCCCTCGGCGGTGGTGTACCGCAAGCCCACCACCCGGCTGGCCCCGGAGTACTCCTGGCGCGACACCGACCGCTGGATCGACTTCCCCTGGTCCAGCGCCGG
>NZ_JBJLSG010000169.1:0-10096 GCF_050871925.1 Kineococcus gurbantunggutensis | reverse complement strand
CCACCCTCCTCGGGCTCGGAGGCGTGGGTGTCCGGGTGGTTGTGGTTGGCGGCCCGCGTCAGGGGGTGGGCCCGCGGCGCGGGGGGCGGGCCGCCGGCGCGCGGGCTCACAGCCCCTCCCGCAGCCGCTGCGTCTCCTCCTCCACCACGGCCGCGACGTCGAGCTTGGTGAACACCGGCGTCGGCGGGGCCACCGGCGTGCCGGGCACCACCGGGCGCGGGGCCCACTCCGGCAGCGTCGCGCCGTCCCCGGAGCCGCGGCGGTAGTCGCCGGTGAGCACCGGGTACGAGCGGGAGGCGTCGTCGAGGTCGGTGACCTCGCGCAGCTGCGGCAGCGGCGAGACGGTGCCGGTGCCGCCGAGGGCCTCGTGCACGGCCTGCGCCGAGTGCGGCAGGAACGGCGAGAGCAGCGTGCGGCAGTCCGAGACGGCCTGCGCCGTCACGTGCAGCACCGAGCGCATGCGCTCGGGGTCGGAGTTCTTGATCTTCCAGGGCTCCTGCTCGGTGAGGTACTTGTTCACCTCGCCGACCACGCGCATGGCCTCGGCGACCGCCGCGCGCTGGCGGTGCGCCTCGATGAGCCCGCCCACGGAGCCGAAGCCGGCCGAGGTGGTCTCCAGCAGGCGCCGGTCGGCATCGGTGAGCTCGCCGCGCTCGGGGATCGAGCCGACGTTCTTGGCGATGAGGCTGGCCGTGCGGTTGACGAGGTTGCCCCAGCCGGCGACGAGCTCGGAGTTGGTGCGGGTGGCGAACTCCTGCCAGGTGAAGTCCGCGTCGCTGTTCTCCGGGCCCGCCGCGGAGATGAAGTAGCGCAGCGCGTCCGGCTGGTAGCGCGCCAGCACGTCGCGCACGTAGATCACCACGCCGCGGCTGGAGGAGAACTGCCTGCCCTCCATGGTGAGGAACTCGCTGGCCACCACCTCGCTGGGCAGGTTCAGCGCGCCCAGCGGCCCTGGCTCGCCGCCCCTGGCGCCGCGCCCGTCGTGGGCCAGCAGCTCGGCCGGCCAGATCTGGGAGTGGAAGGTGATGTTGTCCTTGCCCATGAAGTAGTACGACTGCGCCGACGGGTCGGTCCACCAGGCGCGCCAGGCGTCGTCGTCGCCGGAGCGGCGGGCCCACTCCACCGAGGCGGACAGGTAGCCGATGACGGCGTCGAACCACACGTACAGCCGCTTGGCGGGGTTGTCCTCCCAGCCGGGCAGGGGCACCGGGATGCCCCAGTCGATGTCGCGGGTCATGGCCCGCGGCTTGAGGTCCTCCAGCAGGTTCTGCGAGAACCGCAGCACGTTGGGCCGCCAGCGGCCCGTCTCCGCGCGCGTCTGCAGCCAGGAGCCCAGGGCGTCGGCCAGCGCGGGCAGGTCCAGGTAGAAGTGCTCGGTCTCCACGAAGACCGGCGTCTCGCCGTTGATGCGGCTGCGCGGGTTCTTCAGCTCGATGGCGTCGAGCTGGTTGCCGCAGTTGTCGCACTGGTCCCCGCGGGCGCCGTCGAAGCCGCAGATGGGGCAGGTGCCCTCCACGTAGCGGTCCGGCAGGGTCCGCCCGGTGGACGGGGAGATCGCGCCCATGCCCTTCTTGGCCACCATGTACCCGTTGCGGTGCACGGTGCGGAACATCTCCTGCACCACCGCGTAGTGGTTGCGCGTGGTGGTGCGGGTGAACAGGTCGTAGGACAGGCCCAGGGCGTGCAGGTCCTCGGCGATGACGCGGTTGTAGCGGTCGGCCAGCTCCTGGGGGCTCACGCCCTCCTGCTCGGCCTGCACCAGGATCGGGGTGCCGTGCTCGTCGGTGCCGGAGACCATGAGGACGTCGTGACCCGCCATCCGCATGTACCGGCTGAACACGTCGGAGGGGACGCCGAAGCCGGCGACGTGGCCGATGTGGCGGGGACCGTTGGCGTAGGGCCAGGCCACCGCGGACAGGACGTGGGTCATGGCCCGATCCTAGGGCGCCCGCCCGCCGCGCCCGGGCTCCACCGCGGCGCCCGCGCCCCGGGGGCGCCCCGTGGGCACCGGCGGGGCCACCGGCGGGCGGGGGCCGCGCTCGCCGAGCACGTGTCGCACCCTGGCCGTAGCGTCGGGCCCGTGAGCGAGAACACGCACGAGGACGCCCCCGACCCGACGCAGAACGCCGAGAAGGACCCGGAGACCTGGGTCACCGGCGACGAGCCGATGACCGGCCCGCAGAAGAGCTACCTGCAGACCCTGGCCCGCGAGGCGGGCCGCGAGCTGCCCGAGGACCTGACCAAGGCGAAGGCCTCGGAGCTGATCGACGAGCTGCAGCAGCAGACCGGCCGCGGGCAGTAGCCCGCCGTGGCCGCCACGGGCGCGCCCGCGGGCGCCGGGGCCCGGCTGGCGTCGGTGACCGTCGACGCCGCCGACCCGCGCGCGCTGGCGCACTGGTGGGCCCGGGCGCTGGACTGGCGGCCGGGCTACGCCGACGCCGGCGAGGTGGACGTCGACCCGCCCGAGGGCGAGCCGGGCGTGCCGCTGGTCTTCGTGCCGGTGCGCGACCCCAAGCGCGGCCCCAACCGGGTCCACCTGGACCTGGACACCTCCTCCCCCGCCGACCAGCGCGAGACGGTGCAGTTCCTGCTGGACGCCGGCGCGCGCCGCGCCGACGTCGGGCAGGGGGACGTGCCCTGGGTGGTGCTGGCCGACCCGGAGGGCAACGAGTTCTGCGTGCTGGACCCGCGCCCGCAGTACGAGGGGTGCGGGCGGGTGGCCGCCGTGGTGGTGCAGGCGCTGCGCCCGGAGGCGCAGGCCGCCTTCTGGGAGCCGCTGACGGGCTGGCGGCGGGTGCGCTCGGGCCCGGCGGTGGCGGCCCTGCGCGACGGCGACCGCGGGCCCTACCTGGAGTTCGTGCGCACCGGCACCCCGCGCTCGGGCAAGAACCGCTGGCACCTGGACGTGCGCCCCACCTCCCCGCCGCCGGGCCAGGACCGCGTGGTCGCGGCCGCGCGGGCCGCGGGGGCGCGCCCGGTGGACGTCGGGCAGCACCGGCGCGTGAGCTGGGTGGTGCTGGGCGACCCGGAGGGCAACGAGTTCTGCGTGCTCTCCGGCCGCGGCGCCTGAGCGGCGCCCGCCCCGCCCGCCGCCCCGCCCGTCACCACCGCCCGTCACCACCGGGCCCGGGGCGGTGGCCTCAGGGCCGCAGCGTCAAGGCAGCAGCAGGAGCTTGCCGGTGGTGCGCCGGCCCTGCAGGTCCTCGTGGGCCTCGCGCGCCCGCTCCAGCGGGTACGTGCCGCCGACGCGCACGTCCAGGCGCCCCTCGGCCACCCAGCCGAGCAGCTCGCCGGCGCGCGCCAGCAGCTCGGCGCGGTCCTGCGCGTAGGAGGCCAGCGTGGGGCGGGTGAGGAAGAGGGAGCCGGCGGCGTTGAGGCGCTGCACGTCGAAGGGCGGCACGGGGCCGGAGGAGGCCCCGTAGACGACCATCGTGCCGCGCGGGCGCAGGGCGCTCAGGGAGTCGTCGAAGGTGTCCGCGCCCACGCCGTCGTAGACGACGTCGACGCCGCGGCCGGCGGTGAGCTCGCGGGCGCGGCGGGCGGCGTCGGCGTAGCCGACGACCTCCTCGGCGCCGGCGGCGCGCGCCAGCTCGGCCTTCTGCGGCGTGGAGGTGGTGGCCAGCACCCGCCCCCCGCGCAGCCGCACCAGCTGCGTGAGCAGCAGGCCCACCCCGCCGGCGGCGGCGTGCACCAGGGCCCAGGTGCCGTCGGTGACGCGGTGGGTGTCGGTGGCCAGGTAGTGGGCGGTCAGCCCCTGCAGCAGCACCGCGGCGGCGGTGCGCGCGTCGACGCCGTCGGGCACGGGCACCAGCTCGTCGGCGTCGACGACGACGCGCTCGGCGTAGCTGCCGGGGCCCTCCTTCCAGGCCACGAGCAGCCCCGGCTCGACGCCCCGCACCCCCTCGCCGGCGCGCACCACGCGCCCGGCGCCCTCGCCGCCGAGCACGGCGGGCAGGTCCAGGGGGTAGGCGCCGCTGCGGCGGTAGGTGTCGACGTAGTTCACGCCGGCGGCCTCCACGGCCACGAGCACCTGGCCCGGGCCGGGCTCCGGCTCGGGCAGGTCGGCGACGGTGAGGACCTCCGGGCCGCCGGTGGCGGTGATCTGCACGGCTCGCACGGGCGCGATCCTGCCCCACCGCCGCGGCGGCCACGAGCGGGCCGGCGCCGCGGCCGTCCCGGCGGCCGCGGGCGCCTCAGCCGCCGGTGCTCTCCCGCACCACCAGGCGGTGCTCCGCGGTCAGGGTGCGCGGCGGGGCGTCCAGGCCGTCGAGGCGCTCGGCGAGCAGGGCCAGCGCCTGCTCGGCCACGGAGGTGCGGTCGATGGCGACGCTGGTGAGGGTGGGGGCGCAGAAGCGCGACTCCTCCACGTCGTCGACGCCGACGACCAGGACGTCCTCGGGCACCCGGCGGCCCAGGCGGCGCAGGGCGTGCATCGCGCCGAAGGCCAGCAGGTCGTTGGCGGCGAAGACCGCGTCGACGTCGGGGCGGGCGGCGAGCAGCTCCAGCGTGCCGTCGTAGCCGTGCCCGCGCTCCCACTCGGGGGTGGGCTGCATGAGGGCGGGGTCCGGCGCGAGGCCGGCGCGGGCCAGCGCCCGGCGGTAGCCGGCCAGGCGCTGGGCCAGCACCGGGGAGCGCTCGGCGTCCTTGTCGCCCAGGAAGGCCACCCGCCGGCGCCCGCGCTCGAGCAGGTGGGTGGTGGCCAGGTCGCCGATGGCCACGGAGTCGATGGTGACGCGGTCGGCGTCGGCGCCCTCGCCGTTCTCCCCGATGAGCACCGCCGGCGTGGTGTCGCGCCGCTCGGCGAGCACGCCGGTGGGGATGTTCAGCGGGACGAAGACCAGGCCGTCGACCATGCGCACGCCGAAGCCGTCGGCGGCCTGGCGCTCGCGGTCGGGGTCGGCGTCGGTCTGCTCGACGAGCAGGGTCAGCCCGCGCTTGCGGGCGGCGTCGACCAGGGCGCTGGTGAGCTCGCCGTAGTAGGGGCTCATGACGTGCGGGATCGCCAGCGCGATGAGGCCGCTGCGCCCCTGGCGCAGCTGGCGCCCCATGCCGTTGGGCCGGTAGTCGAGCTGCTCGATGAAGACGCGCACGCGCTCGCGCATCTCGGGGCGCACGTGCGGGTGGCCGTTGACGACGTTGGAGACCGTCTTGATCGAGACGCCGGCCGCGGCCGCGACGTCCTTCAGCGTCGTCGCTCGGGTCGCTGGCATGCCCGAATCATGGCACCTCCCGCGGTGGGTTCGCTTGACGTGCCCCACCTCGAGGGTGTTTCTTTCTTCCAACGTTGCAAGGATGCATTGGAGGTCGACGATGACCCGAAGGACCCTCTCGCGCAGGACGACCCTGCGCGCAGCGGGTGCGGCCCTGGGACTGGGCGCCGCGGGGCTCGCCTCGTGCGCCGCGCCCGTCGCGGGCAGCGGCTCGGGCAGGCAGCTGGCGTACTGGAACTTCTTCACCGGCGGTGACGGTGAGCGCATGGTCCAGCTGGTCAACACCTACCGCGACGAGGCCCCCGAGGTGGACGTCACCGACACCACCCTCGCCTGGGGCGCGCCGTACTACACGAAGCTGGCGATGGCCTGCGCCGGCGGCCGCGCCCCGGACCTGGCGACGATGCACATGTCGCGCCTGCCCCCGTTCGCCGCGCACCTGCTCGACCCGTTCGACCTGGACGAGCTCGCGGCCCGCGGCATCACCCCGGACCAGTTCCCCGCCCGCGTGTGGGACAAGGCGCAGCACGACGGGCAGCTGTACGCGCTGCCCCTGGACACGCACCCGATGGTGCTCTACGTCAACACCGACCTGTGCGCGCAGGCCGGGCTGACGGGCGCGGACGGCCAGCTCGCCCCGATCACCTCCGCCGAGCAGTTCCTCGACGCGGGCCGGCGCCTGGCGGAGGTCACCGGTTCCACCGGGATCTCCTGGGCCGCGGCCGACGGCCTGGGCGGCTGGATGATGTTCTGGTCGGTCTTCCGCCAGCTCGGCGGCCGCCTGGAGCTGCCGCAGGGCGGCACCGCGCAGGTCGACCGCGACGCGGTGGTGCAGGCGTTCTCCTTCATCCGGGACCTGACCGACGGCACGATCTGCTCGCCCACCCTGGACGGCCCGGCGGCCCCGGCGGTGTTCGCCAGCCAGCAGGCGGGCCTGTTCGTCCTGGGCCCGTGGGAGCTCATCACCGCCGAGACCGCGGGGATCCCCTTCACGATGACGCAGTTCCCCGCCCTGTTCGGGGACCAGCCGCTCGTGCGGGCCGACAGCCACAGCTTCGTCCTGCCGCGGCAGGCCTCGGTGGACCCCGCGCGCCGCGCGGCCGCCTACGACATGGCCGCCTCGATGCTGCGCAACAGCCTCTCGTGGTCCGGCGGCGGGCACGTCCCCGCGCTGTCGGCGGTCTCGCAGAGCCCGGAGTTCCGGGCGCTGCAGCCGCAGTCGAACTACGCCGGCGCCGCCGAGCACGTCGAGTACGACCCGGACGCCTACTTCTCCGGCTCCGGGTCGCAGCTGATGTCCTTCGGCGGTCAGCAGATCCTCAGCGTCTCCACCCGAGCGCAGACGCCCGAGCAGGCGACCGACGCGCTCATCAGCTGGATCGACCAGCAACTCGCCATCCCCAGCCCGGTCTGACCCGGCCGTCGACGACAGAGGTACCCATGGCCACCACCGCGAGCGGTCACACCCTCGTGCAGCCGCCGGGGGCGACGAAGCCCCGGCGCGAGACCGCGTCCCTGACGACGAACCCGGGCGGGTTCTGGTTCGTCCTGCCCTTCGTCGTCGTGTACGCGGCGTTCACCATCTTCCCGGTCCTCTACGGGTTCGGGATGAGCTTCTTCAACGTCAGCCTCGCCGGCGCGCCGACGACGTTCGTCGGGGTCGACAACTACGCCGAGCTGCTCGGCGACGCGCAGGTGTGGCGCACCCTGGGCCACACGCTGCTCTTCACGCTGATCTCCACCGTCCCGCTGGTCGTCGTCTCGCTGGCGATGGCGCTGCTGGTGCACACCGGCGTGAAGGGCCAGTGGTTCTGGCGCTTCTCCTTCTTCGCGCCCTACCTGCTGCCGGTCTCCACGGTCGTCCTGATCTGGAACTGGCTGATGCAGGGCGACTTCGGCTTCATCAACGGCGTCCTCGACGTCGCCGGGCTGCCCAGGGTGGGCTGGCTGAGCGACGAGGGCGTGGCGCTGCTGTCGGTGGTCCTCATCACCGTCTGGTGGACCGTCGGGTTCAACTTCCTGCTGTACCTGTCGGCCCTGCAGGCCATCCCGGAGTCGGTGTACGAGGCCGCCTCGCTGGACGGCGCCGGCGGCTGGCGCCGCACCCTCTCGATCACGCTGCCGCTGCTCAAGGGCACCACCGGCCTGGTCCTCGTCCTGCAGGTGCTGGCCTCGCTGAAGATCTTCGACCAGGCGTACATCCTGTTCGGCGGCTCCGGCGGCCCGGGCGGCGCCGCGGCGCCGATCCTGCAGTACGTCTACGACACCGGTTTCGTGAACTACCGCCTCGGCTACGCTTCGGCGATCTCCTACGTCTTCTTCGCCCTCATCATCGTCGTCTCGCTCGGGCAGTTCGCCCTGAGCCGCCGCCGGGGAAGGACCGCAGCATGAGCACCCTGACCGCCCCCCGGGCCGAGGCGGCGGCGACCTCGCGCAGCGGCTCGAAGGTCCGCCAGTACTCGCCGGTGGGCCGCGCCCTGGTCGTCACCGCCCTGGTCGTCGTGGCCGTGCTGTGGCTGGCGCCGCTGGCCTGGGCGCTCATCACCTCGCTGAAGCCGGAGGCGGAGACCACCGACGTCCCGCTGCAGGTCGTCCCCGACGCCGGCTTCACCGGCGCGGCCTACGGCTCGGTGCTGGGCAACGACAACCTCATCACGTGGTTCGTCAACTCCACCCTCGTGGCCGTCGTCGTCACGGTGCTCACGGTGGCGGTCTCGGCACTGGCCGCCTACGGCTTCTCGCGGTGCAGCTTCCGCGGCCGCGGCCTGCTGTTCGCCCTGACGGTCGCCGGCATCATGGTCCCCCCGCAGATCCTCGTCGTCCCGCTGTACCGCGAGGTGCTGGCGATGGGCCTGGCGGACACCTACTGGGGCATCATCCTGCCGCAGCTGGCCGTGCCGACGATGGTCTTCATCCTGAAGAGCTTCTTCGACGGCATCCCCAGGGAGCTGGAGGAGGCGGCCCGCGTGGACGGCGCCGGCTCGTTCCGCATCTTCTGGCAGGTCGTCGTGCCGCTGTCGCGCTCGATCCTGGCGGCCGTCGCGATCTTCGTCTTCATCGGCGCGTGGAACAACTTCCTGTGGCCGTTCATCATCACCTCGAACCCGGACCTGATGACGCTGCCGGTCGGCCTGGTGCAGGTCCAGTCCAGCTTCGGCGTGCGGTACGCGCAGGTCATGGCCTCCGCGCTGCTGGCCGGCCTGCCCCTCATCATCGTCTTCATGCTGTTCCAGCGGCAGATCATCCGCGGGGTCGCGACCACCGGCCTCGGCGGCCGCTGACCCCCTCGCCCCGCACACCCACCCAGGGAGGAAACCCGTGCGCAAAGCCCGCCTGACCCTCGACCCCGCCTTCACCGTCGGGCCCGTCCCGCGCCGCCTGTTCGGCTCGTTCGTCGAGCACATGGGCCGCTGCGTCTACACCGGCATCTTCGAGCCGGACCACCCCACCGCCGACGAGGACGGCCTGCGCGGCGACGTGCTGGAGCTGACCCGGCAGCTGGCCCCCACCGTGGTGCGCTACCCCGGCGGCAACTTCGTGTCCGGCTTCGAGTGGGAGGACTCCGTCGGCCCGCGCGAGGAGCGCCCCCGCCGCATCGACCGCGCCTGGCGCTCGGTGGAGACGAACCAGTTCGGCCTGGCCGAGTTCGACTCCTGGGCCCGCAAGGTCGGCACCGAGACGATGATGGCCGTCAACCTCGGCACCCGCGGGCTGCAGGACGCCTGCAACCTGCTGGAGTACACGAACCTGAACTCCGGCACGAAGTACTCCGACCTGCGCGTCGCGCACGGCACCAAGGACCCGCTGGACGTCAAGCTGTGGTGCCTGGGCAACGAGCTGGACGGCCCGTGGCAGACCGGCCACAAGACCGCCCACGAGTACGGCCGGCTGGCCGCCGAGACCGGCATGGCGATGCGCTCGATCGACCCGGACATCGAGCTGGTCGCGGTCGGCTCCTCCAGCCGCTCGATGCCCACGTTCGGCGAGTGGGAGTCCACCGTCCTGGAGCTGTCGTACCACGCGGTGGACTACGTCTCCTGCCACGCGTACTACGAGGAGTCCGACGGCGACTCCGCCAGCTTCCTGGCCTCCGCGGTGGACATGGACCTGTTCATCGACCAGGTGGTGGCCACGGCCGACGCGGTGCGCGCGAAGGGCAAGCACAACAAGCGCATCAACATCTCGTTCGACGAGTGGAACGTCTGGTACCAGTCCCGCCCGCACCACGCCCCCGGCGTGCAGCCGTGGGACGTGGCCCCGCGCGTCATCGAGGACGAGTACTCGATCACCGACGCCGTCGTCGTGGGCACCCTGCTGAACTCCCTGCTGCGCCACGCCGACCGCGTCACGATCGGCGCGCAGGCCCAGCTGGTCAACGTCATCGGCCTGCTGCGCAGCGAGCCGGGCGGGGACGCGTGGAAGCAGACCATCGCCCACCCGTTCGAGCAGGTGCGCCACCTGGCCACCGGCGAGGTGCTGCGCGTCGCGGCCAGCTCCGACAAGTACGAGACCGCCAGGTTCGGCGACGTCGACGTCGTGGACGCCAGCGCCACCTGGGACGAGGACACCTCCACGGTCTCGCTGTTCCTGGCCAACCGCGACGAGTCCGACAGCGCCTCCGTGGAGGTCTCGCTGCGCGGCTTCGACGTCTCGAAGGTCGTGGGCGCCAAGGTGCTGGCCGCCACCGAGGGCCAGGACCGGCACACCACCAACGCCACCGGCGCGCACGACCAGGTGGGCCTGCGCCCGCTGCGGGACGTCACCCTCGTCGACGGCCTGGCCACCGTCGTGCTGCCGCCGCTGTCGTGGGCGGTCGTGCAGGTCGCCAAGGCCTGAGCCGGGCACCGGGCGGGGCGGCGGGCCGGGTGGCCCGGCTGCGGGCCCCC
>NZ_JBJLSG010000168.1:0-10209 GCF_050871925.1 Kineococcus gurbantunggutensis | reverse complement strand
CCCGCACCCCCGGTCGGGGTGCGGGGCTCCGTCGCGCGGGGCTCAGTCCTCGAACAGCTCCGTGCGGAAGTCCTGGCGCGGCAGCTGCGCGCGGACCTCGAAGGTGTGGGTCTCGGTGTACGTGCGGCCCGAGACGTCGGTGGCGGTCACCTCGGCGGTGTGCACGCCCTCGGCGAGGTCGCTCGGCAGGCGGTACTGCCACAGGTGCGTGGCGCGGTCGGCGAGGTTGCCGCCGGGCTGGGCCGGGCCGGGGCCGTACTTGCTGCCCGCGTACAGCTCGAAGCCCTGCGCGTCCTCGTTCCCCGAGGTGCTCTCGAAGGCGTAGCGGGCCACCTGCAGCTGGCGGGTGGCCGCGGCCGGGTCGGCGAAGCGGGCGCCGGTGTTCGCGGCCTCGCCGCGCGCCTGCTGGGTGCGCCTCGCCGGCTGCGCCTCGCCGCCGTCGAGGGAGACCTCGACCTCGGTGTCCGTGGAGCCGTACCAGACGTTGGCGGTCAGGTAGGTGTCCTGGCCGAGGTCGGCGGGGGTGACCAGGCCGGTGTCGCCGAGGTCGTTGACGTTCACCGGGGGCACCGCGTCCCACTCGCCGCGCTCGCGGGCGGCGGCGAACCGCGACAGCTGCGCGTACCAGTCGCGCCAGCGCGGGGAGTTCAGCGACAGCGCCATCTGCTTGTCGCTCTCCTCCCCGATCACGTGGAAGGTGTCGCGGAACTCGGAGCCGTCCACGTCCAGGGTGAGGAACCCGGGGCGGGCGCCGTCGCGCTGCAGCGCCATGGGACGCCCGTCGACGCCGAGGTCGCCGGAGTACCAGTCGCCGCTGGGGGCGCCGGCCACCACGTGCGGGAAGGGCAGCTCGGTCACGCCCACGGCCTGCTCCCAGCCGGCGTAGGAGTCGCCGGTGAGCATCCGCTCGGTGGAGTGGGTGTGCCCGGACACCGACAGCGCCGGGCGGCCCTCGAGCAGCTCGTACACGTCCAGCACGTCGGCGGTCTGGTGCTTGGTGGAGGTGGCGTCGGCGAAGGAGACCATCGGGATGTGGGTGGCCAGGACGACCAGCTTGTCCTTCGGCACCGTCGCCAGGTCCGCCTCCAGCCACTGGATCTGCTGCTCGCCCAGGACGCCGGAGTAGCTGGGCGCCCCGGCCGGGTCGGCGCAGTGCGGGCGGGTGCCGTCGGCGTCGTCCTCCGGCGCGCACGGGTACTTCACGTTGTTCATCACGACGTAGTGGACGTCGGCGACGTCGTAGGAGTACGTGGTCGGGCCCAGCTCGCGCTTGTAGGTGTCGAAGGAGTGC
This sequence comes from Kineococcus gurbantunggutensis, assembly GCF_050871925.1. Classification (NCBI taxonomy): domain Bacteria; kingdom Bacillati; phylum Actinomycetota; class Actinomycetes; order Kineosporiales; family Kineosporiaceae; genus Kineococcus; species Kineococcus gurbantunggutensis. Next base: position 8,918 of record NZ_JBJLSG010000168.1, on the reverse strand, counting down.
GCGGCGTCAGTGGCGTCCAGGTCCAGGTCGTGGTTGCCGGGCACGAACCGCAGCGGCAGGCCGGAGGCGCCCAGGACCTCCTTGATGCGCGGGTACAGGCCCAGGTCGTCGCCGGCGACGTCGCCGAGCATGAGGGCGCCGCACTCGGCCAGGCGCTGCTCCTCCTCGCGCTGCAGGTCCACGAGGTCGGCGACCAGCCCGTCGCGGGCGAAGCCCAGCTCGCGGCCGTTGTAGGTCTGCACGTCCGCCAGGACCGCGCAGCGGGTGAGCTCGTCCTGCGCCCGCTCGTCGCCGCGCACGATCGGGAAGTTCACCGCCGAGGGCAGCGGGCCGGTGGGCGCCAGGCCGCCGAAGCGCAGCTGCGGCGAGCCGGCGGGCAGGTGGTGGTAGTGGAACTGCGCGACGCCGTCGGCGTCCACGGGCACCTGCCAGCCGGAGGGCTGGGTGACGTAGGCGGTCATGCCCTCGAAGACGGGCAGCTCGTAGCGGCCCCGCTCGTCGGTGCGCACGACGTCGCGGCCGTTGGAGACGACGACGCCGGGCACGCCCTCCTCGCCGTCGCTGCGGCCGTCGCGGTCGGAGTCCTCGAACACCCTGCCGCGCAGGGTCTCGGGCCGGCCGGCGGCGCGCGGGGCGGGACCGACCTCGCGCACGACCTCCACGAAACCGGTGTAGCGCTCGGGGGCGGCGGCCTCGGGGGCGGCGGGGGCGGCCACCGAGCTCTCCAGCGAGGCGGTCAGCGCGCTCGCGCCGACGAGCGCGACCGCGGCGGCGGCGAGGGTGCGGCGCCGGCGCCGGGGGGCGCCGGGGACGTGCGGGGCGGTGCTCATGGCGGGGGGTGACCTCTCGTCGACGGGTGTCACGACCCGGCGCCGGTCCGGCGGCCGGGGGCACCCCCCACCCTGTGCGGCCTCTGTGACCTCCCGGTGAAGGACCACGGAAGGTCAGCGGAACGTCACTGTCCGCCGAACGAGGTGACCTGCTCCGCCTCCTTGTCGCCGAACGACCACGGCTGCCCGGTCGCCTCCAGCACCGACCACCACAGGTCGCCGTGCGGGTCGACCTGGTTGCGCGCCGAGACGGCCAGCCGGATCGGGATGTGCACGAAGCGCCGCCGCCAGCGGCCCACCACCATGTTCGTGCGCCCGGCCATCGCCGCGTGCGCCGCCGCGTGCGCCAGGCGGATGCAGTACACGCTGTCGTACGGGTTCGCCGGCACGGAGCGGATGACGTAGCTGGGGTCGATGTAGCGCAGGTTCAGCTCCAGGCCGTGCGCGGCGAAGTCGTCCGCGATCGTCTGGCGCAGCAGCCGGCCCACGTCCTGCAGCCTCTTGTTGCCCGAGGCGTCGCGCTGGTCGTCGTCGTCGAAGAGCTCCTGCCCGGCGCCCTCGGCGGCCACCACCAGCGCGTGGCCCTGGGTGGCGACCTTCTGCCGCAGCAGCTCCAGGAACCCGCCGGGGCCGTCCAGCACGAAGGGCACCTCGGGGATCAGCACGAAGTCGGCCTCGTTCTGCGCCAGCGCGGCGTAGCAGGCGATGAACCCCGAGTGCCGCCCCATGAGCTTGACGACGCTGACGCCGTTGGGCGCCGTGCGCGCCTCCACCTTCGCCGAGCGGATCGAGCGGGTGGCCTCGCTGAAGGCGCTCTGGAAGCCGAAGCTCTGGTCGATGAAGGGGATGTCGTTGTCGATGGTCTTCGGGATGCCCACCACGGCGATCTTCAGCCCGCGCTCGGCGATCTCCGCGCAGACCTTCTGCGCCCCGCGCATCGTGCCGTCGCCGCCGATGACGAAGAGGATGCCGATGCCCATCCGCTCCAGGCAGTCCACGACCTCCACGGCGTCCTGCTGCCCGCGCGAGCTGCCCAGGATCGTGCCGCCCTCGGCGTCGATGCCGTCCACCGCCTCCGGCGTCAGGTCCACCACGTCGTGGCCGTAGCGCGGCACGAAACCCTGGTAGCCGTTCTTGAAGCCGTAGATGCGGCGCACGCCGTAGTGGTTGGTCAGCTCGGTGACCAGGCCGCGGATGACGTTGTTGATGCCCGGGCACAGCCCGCCGCAGGTGACGATGCCCACCCGCGTCTTGGAGGGGTCGAAGAAGATCTTCTTGCGCGGGCCCGTGGGCTCCAGGCTCGGCAGGTCGGCCAGGCCGTCGAGGTCGTCCTCGGCCGCCACCCGCCGGTTCACCTTCGAGAGGGTGTCGTCGAAGAGCACCCGGTCGGTCTCGTCGATGTAGTGGTGCGTCGTGCGGCGCGCCTGCAGCCGCGGGGCCAGCGGGGAGTCCACCGTGCAGGGGCCGAGGGTCTCGACCGAGAAGTCGGGCACGGCTGCGTTGTCCATGGGCTCGCAGGTCCTTCCGGGCTGTGGGGTCCTCGCCGGTCCGGCGGGCCCATCATCGCCGGGCGGGCACCGGCCCGGCGCGCCGGGGTGCACCGCCGCGCCGGGCGGTCGTCCGCCGCACCGGTCGGGTCCCCGCCGCGCGGTGATCACCGAGCGTGCCGCCGCCCGGCGCCCTAGCGTCGGGGCATGAGCAACGACCTCTACACGGCCGTCGTCACCTCCACCCCGGGCGCGGCCCGCTCCGACGACGGCGCCCTCGCCGTCGACGTCTCCGAGCCCACGGCGCTGGACGGCGCCGGCCAGGGCACCAACCCCGAGCAGCTCATGGCCGCGGCGCTGGGCAGCTGCCTGCTGGAGTCCCTGCGCATCGCCGTCTCCACCACCGGCGGCAGCGTGGACGGCGCGCAGGTCGAGACGCGCGTGACCCTGGCGAAGGGCGACCCCGGCTACACCGCCCGCTACGCGCTGCGCGTGACGCTGCCGGACGCCGGCACCGACGCCTCCGCGGTGCTGGAGCAGGCGCTGGCGCTGTGCCCGTTCACCAAGACCGTCGACGACGCCGCCCTGGACGTGCAGCTCGCCTGAGCTCAGCTGCCGTCCGGGCGGCCCGCGCCGCCGGGGGTGCGGTCCCCGGGGGCGCGCTGCCCGGCGGTGCCGTCGCGGTCGGCCAGGCGGGCCAGCATCGCGTTGTAGTCGGCCAGCTCGCGGCCGCCGTCGCGCTCGGCGGCGCGGTCGCGGCGGCGGTTCTCGCGCGTGTCCGAGCGCGACCAGGCCACCGCCACGCCCAGCACGAGCACCAGGGTGGGGACCTCGCCGATGCCCCAGGCGATGTCCCCGCCCCGCTGCTGGTCGGCCAGCAGGTCCGCGCCGGGCGAGACCTGCGCGAACCACTCCGGCGCCAGGAGCTGGGTGCCCTGCATCAGCGCCACGCCGAAGAAGGCGTGGAAGCCCATCGTGGCCAGCAGCAGGATCAGCCGCAGCGGGTACGCCGGGCGGTGCGGGCCCGGGTCCACGCCGATGAGCACCGAGGCGAAGAGGTACCCGGTGCCCAGGAAGTGGAACATCATCAGCTCGTGCCCGACGTGGGTGCTCAGGGCCAGCTCGAACAGCGGCGAGTAGTAGAAGACGATCAGGCTGCCGGCGAAGAGGGCGGCGGCCACCAGCGGGTGCCCCAGCAGCGCCAGGTAGCGCGAGTGCACCAGCTCCAGCAGCCACTCGCGCGCCCCGCGCGAGCCGTCCCGGCGGGCCGGCAGGACCCGCAGCGCCAGCGTCACCGGCGCGCCCAGCACGAGCACCGGCGGCACCGCCATCGTCAGCAGCATGTGCTGGAGCATGTGCGCGCTGAAGGACAGCCGGCCGTAGGCGGCCGGGCCGCCGCTGGTGACGAACAGCAGCGCCAGGCACCCCAGCACCCACCACGCCGTGCGGCCGGCGCTCCAGCGGTCGCCGCGCCGGCGCAGGCGGCGCACGGCGATCAGGTAGCCGACGAGCAGGCCGCCGGCGATGAGCAGCCACAGCAGGTCCGGGGAGGTCTGCGTGAACCAGCGCAGCGGGGTGGACGGCGGCGGCGCGGCCTCCCCGAGCAGCTCGTCGACGGTGCTGGCGGCGCCGGCGTCCTCGGGCACCGGGGTGGGGGTGCGGCTGAGCGCCACGCCCAGGCCGGTGGCGGCGGCCATGAGGACGAGCTCGCCGGCGGCGAGGCGGGCGAAGGAGCGCGGGCGGGTCGCCAGCAGCGGCAGGGTGCGCCCGCGGTGCCGGGCGCCCAGCGCGCCGAGCAGCACCAGGGCCAGCACCTTGCCCAGCACCAGCGCGCCGTAGGCGGTGCCCAGCCCGGACCAGCCGCCCAGGCGCACCCAGGCGTTGACGACCCCGGACAGGGCCACGGCGGCGAAGCACCACAGCGCCAGCGCCGAGTAGCGCCCGGCGAGCACGCCCAGGTCCACGGCGCGCTCGCCGGCCGCGGCCGGGCGGCGCCCGGTGAGCGGCGCCACGAGCAGCACGGCGGCCAGCCCGCCCACCCAGGCGGTCACCCCCACCAGGTGCAGCGCCAGGGAGCTGACGGCGGTCTGGTGCGAGGCCGATCCGGAGGCGTGGCCCGACAGCGACAGCGGCAGCAGGGCCAGCAGCGCCAGCGCCGCGGCCCAGGCGGCGCCGGTCTGGGTGGTGGCCGCGGCCCCGACGGTGGCGACGACGGCGGCCAGGACGGTGGTGACCAGCAGCGCGCGCCCCAGGTCGATCTCCTGGGCGAACTGCGCGAACTGGGCGCCGAAGCCGGGCGCGCCGGGGGCTGCGCCCACCACGTCCATGGCGGTGAGCACGAGCACGGCCAGGGCCGCGAGGGTCCAGGCGCCGGCGCCGACCGCGCCGGCGCGCACGGCGCGCGTCCAGGCGGCGGAGGGGTGCGGCAGCAGCAGGGCGGCCACCAGGGGCCCGCCGACGGCCAGGGCGGCGGACAGGTCGTGGACGGTGCGCGCGACCGGCAGCCCGTAGCGCACCAGGGCGCCGGGGTCGCCGAGCACGGAGGGCACCAGGCCCCCGCCGGCGGCCAGGGCCACCAGCAGCACGGCGCAGGCGGCGGCCAGGCAGGCGGCGGCCACCAGGGCGGTGCGGGTGGCGGCGCTCGCGCCCGGGACCGCGGGGGCGCTGCCCGGCCGGGCGGTGCGGGGGGTCTGACGGCGGGTGTCGGCCACGTCGTCCAGGGTAGGTCGCGCCCCGGACGCCACCGGGCGCGGAGGGGTCGGGCGCGGGGGCCGGGCCGGGGGGTCCGGCGGAGGGGTCGGGCGCGGAGGGGTCAGGCGCTGGCGCGCACGGCGCGCACGGGGGCCCGGTGGGTGGCCACCTCGAACCAGACGACCTTGCCGAAGGGCTGGGCGTCCACGCCGTGGGAGTCGGCCAGGGCCTCCACCAGCGCCATGCCGCGCCCGTCGAGGGCGTCGGGGTCGGACTCGCGGCGCACCGGCAGGCGGGTGTTCTCGTCGCCCACGCCGACGCGCACCCGCGAGCCGTGGCGGCCCAGGCACAGGCGCACGTCGCTGCGCCCGTGCAGGACGGCGTTGGTGACGACCTCGGCGGTCAGCAGGAGCAGGGTGTCGACGACGTCGCCCACGAGCCCCTCGGCGATGCACCAGTCGGCCACGAGGTGGCGCGCGGTCCGCGAGGACGTGGGCTCGGGGGCCAGGGTGGTGGAGCACGTCCAGTCTTGGAACGACACTGAGTGACTCTCCCGATACGTAGGGTCACCAGGAACGGTAGCGCAGCGGCTCGCGGACGGCTCAGTGCGGTGACGGACCGTCACCGGTCGCACCGCCACCCTGTTGGACCTGTCCGCCATGCTCGCTCCCCCGCGTACGCCCGTGGGCTGCTAACTTGGTGCTCATTGGTTGCGTGCAGCAGTCAACGATCCGTGTGCGGGTCGCGACCCCGAGGACTACTTCGCGTCCGGGGCCCGCCCCGTTACACGACGACCGCGACCCCCGCCGCACGACACACCGACGAGCACACCGCCGACCACGCCGGCGGGTGCCCCGCCGACGGGCCGGCGCACCACCGGCCCCACCCCGCACCCCACCACGGACGGGCCCCGCGCGCAGCACGGGAACCGTCCCCGCAGCACCCCGGAGCACCGTGGACCACCCCGTCCCGGCGGCACGACGCCCGTGACCGCCCCCACCACCCGCACCCCCGGCGCACCCGCCGAGCACGGGCACGCCCTCCTGCCGGCGCTGGCCGAGGAGGTCACCCGCACCGTGCGCGCCCTGCACGCCCTCAAGGCGCAGGTCACCCGCGCGGAGGAGGGCCCCGAGCGCGCCGTGCACGCGGTGCTGCTCGTCGTCGCCCACGCCGGGCCCAGCCGCGTCGGCGCCCTCGCCGAGCGCCTGGGCACCGACCCCTCCACCGTCAGCCGGCAGACCGGCGAGCTGGTGCGCCGCGGCCTGCTCGAGCGCCGCCCCGACCCGGACGACGGCCGCGCCTGCCAGCTCGCGGTCACCGGCGCCGGCCGCGAGGTCGTCGCCGACACCCTGCGGCGCCGCCAGGAGCGCCTGGCCCGCGCCGTCGGCGGCTGGGACGAGGACGACCTCGGCACCTTCCTGACCCTGCTCTCCCGCTTCGCCGACGGCCTGGAGCAGGTCCGCGACGAGCACCCCACCGACCCGGGGGGGGGGGGGGGGGGGGGGGGGCGGGGGCGGCCCCCCCCCCGCCCCGCCCGCTCTCGCGCACCACGCCCGGGGCGCGGCGCCCCCGCCCCCGCCGCCCCCCCCCCCCCCCCCCCCCCCCCCCCCCCCCCCCCCCCCCCCCCCCCCCCCCCCCCCCCCCCCCCCCCCCCCCCCCCCCCCCCCCCCCCCCCCGCGACCACCCGCACCGACCAGGAGAACGCATGAGCAGCACGACGGCCGGGGCCCAGCCGGCCGACCCCGCCGGAGCACCGGCCCTCAGCCACCGGCAGATCATGGCGATCCTGTCCGGCCTGCTGCTGGGCATGTTCCTCGGCGCGCTGGACCAGACGATCGTCTCCACGGCGATCCGCACCATCGCCGACGACCTGGACGGCTTCTCCCTGCAGGCGTGGGCGACCACGGCCTTCCTGATCACCTCGACGATCTCCACGCCGCTGTACGGCAAGCTCTCCGACATGTACGGCCGGCGGCCGTTCTTCATCGCCGCCATCGGCATCTTCGTCGTGGGCTCGGCGCTGTGCGGGATCTCCACCTCGATGTACGAGCTGGCCGCCTGGCGCGCCCTGCAGGGCCTGGGCGCCGGCGGCCTGATGTCGCTGGCGCTGACGATCATCGCCGACGTCGTCCCGGCGCGGGAGCGCGCGAAGTACCAGGCCTGGTTCATGGCCGTCTTCGGCACCTCCAGCGTCCTGGGCCCCGTCGCCGGCGGCTTCTTCTCCGGGCAGGAGTCCCTGCTCGGCCTGGCCGGCTGGCGCTGGATCTTCTGGATCAACGTGCCGCTGGGCGCGCTCGCGCTGGCCGTCGTGGTGCGCAACCTCAAGCTGCCCAGGCGCACCACCCGGCACCGCGTCGACTGGCCCGGCGCGCTGACCCTGGTCGTCGGCCTGGTGCCGCTGCTCGTCGTCGCCGAGCAGGGCCGCGCGTGGGGCTGGGGCTCCGGGCGCGCGCTGCTCTGCTACGCCGTGGGCGCCGCGGGCGTCGCCGCGTTCGTCCTGGTCGAGCGCGCCTACGGCGAGGAGGCGCTGCTGCCGCTGCGCATGTTCCGCGGGCGCACCTTCGTCGTGGGCAGCCTGGCCAGCGCGATCCTGGGCATGGGCATGTTCGGCGCGATGGCCGTGCTGCCGCAGTACCTGCAGGTGGTCAAGGGCTCCTCGCCCACCGTCGGCGGCCTGCAGATGCTGCCGCTGGTGCTGGGCATCATGTCCGCCAGCGCGTTCGCCGGGCAGTTCATCGCCCGCACCGGCCGCTACAAGCCGCTGCCGGTCGTGGGCACCGCCCTGATGGTCGTGGCCCTGTTCCTCTTCAGCCGCGTGGGCGCCGACACCCCGGTGTGGCAGACGATGATCGTCATGCTGGTCATGGGCTGGGGCCTGGGCGGCAACATGCAGCCGGTCATCCTCGCCGTGCAGAACGCCTCCGGCCCGCGCGAGGTCGGCGTGGCCACCTCCTCGGTGACCTTCTTCCGGCAGATGGGCGGCACCCTGGGCACCGCCGTCTTCCTGTCCATCCTGTTCTCCACGCTGGGCGGCAACGTCTCCTCGGAGTACCGCGCCGCCGCCTCCGAGCCCGCCTTCGGCGCCGGCCTGCAGCAGGCCGGGCTGGACCAGGCCGGCCTGCAGGGCGTGCTGGCCCGCGCCAGCGACGACACCTCGGTGCTCTCCACGCTGCCGGCCGCGGTCGCGCACCCGTTCAAGGTGGGCTTCACCGACTCGGCGAACCTCATCTACCTCGTGGCCGCCGCCGTCATGGTGCTCGGCTTCGTGACGGTGCTCTTCCTGCCCGCGCTGCCGCTGCGCGGCGCCACCGACCACGGCACCGCCCCGCAGGACCCCGCGCAGGGCCCCGCGGCGGGCGCGGCGGACGCCCCCGCCGCCCCGGTGCAGGCCGCCGGGGGGGCCGTGGAGCCCGCCCAGGAGCGCGACCGCCCGCAGCAGCTCACCGGCCTGCCGGCCGACGCGCCCGCCGCGGACGAGCTGGCCGAGCGCGTGCGCCGCAGCGTGCAGGCCGCCAGGGCCGCGCAGCGCTCGGTGGAGGAGCTGGCCGCCGAGACCGCCCGCCGCGAGGCGGCGCTGGACGCGGCGGTGGAGGAGCTGCGCGACCTCGGCCTGGACGAGGCCTCCATCGAGGCCACCCTCGGCGAGGACGCCGCCGCACCGCGCGGCCGGCACGCCGGCCACGTCACCCACCCGGCCCAGCCGGCCCACCCGGTTCACCAGGCGGACCCGGCGGACCCCGCGGTCCCCGGCGCCGAACGGCTCGGCGCGCAGAACTGACACCCCGCGACGGCCCCGGAGCGCAGCGCTCCCGGGGGGGGGGGGGCCCCCCCCCCCCGGGCCAGCTGCGCGGTGGCGCTGGTGCGGCGCCCGGGCGCGCTGCTCACAGCAGGGGCAGGTAGCGCTGCAGCT
>NZ_JBJLSG010000167.1:0-10591 GCF_050871925.1 Kineococcus gurbantunggutensis | reverse complement strand
GCGCGGCTGACCCCGCGCGCGAGCAGGCGCGGGAGCGGCCCGCGGGACCGGCCCGCGGGAGCGGCCCGCGGGACCGGCGGGGGAGCCCCTGCTGGTGCGGCGGCCGGCTGGCGGGCAGGGTGGGGCGCGGGGGGCGGCGCCGGACCCGCCCGCCGGGGAGGGGTCTCGTGGTCGTCCCGCGCGGGTGCGCGCGCTGAGCACCGCCCTCGCCCACCGCGCCGGGCCGTGGAGCGGCCCGCTGCCCGTCCTGGCCGCCGCCGTGCTGTGGGGCACCACGGGCACCGCCGCCTCCTTCGCGCCGGCCGGCGCCGCGCCCGCGGCGGTCGGCTGCGCCGGCCTCGTCCTGGGCGGCCTGCTGCTGCTGCTCACGTCCCGCGGCGCCCGGGCGCTGCCGGCGGCCTGCTCCCCGCGCGAGCGGTGGCTGCTGGCCCTGGGCGCCCTCGCGGTGGCCGGGTACCCGGCCACCTTCTACCCGGCCGTGGCGCGCACCGGCGTCGCGGTGGCCACCGTCCTGGCCCTGGGCGTGGCGCCGGTGGTGACCGGGCTGCTGGCCTGGGCCACCGGCGGGGACCGGCCGGGCGCGCGCTGGGCCGGCGCCACCGCCGCGGCGGTGCTCGGCTGCGCCCTGCTCGTGCTCGGCCCCGGGCTGAGCGGCCACCGCGCGCCCGTGGACGCGCCGGGCGTGGCGGCGGCCGTGGCCGCCGGCACCTGCTACGGCGCCTACTCGCTGGTGGGCGGGCGGCTCATCGCCCGCGGGCACCCCTCGGGCGCGGTGGTGGGCGTGCTGTTCGGCGCGGCCGGGGTGCTCGTCCTCCCGCTCGTCCTGGCCGGCGGGACCTCCTGGCTGGCGCAGCCGCGCGGGGCGGCGGTGGCCCTGCACCTGGCGCTCTTCACCGTGTACCTGGCCTACCGGCTCTTCGGCCGCGGGCTGCGCAGCACCCCGGCCTCCACGGCCACGACGCTGACCCTGGCCGAGCCCGCCGTCGCCGCCGTGCTCGGGGTGGCCGTGCTGGGCGAGCGCCTGCCGGCGGCCTCCTGGGCCGGGCTGGCCGTCCTGGCCGCCGCCCTGGCCGCCCTGGCCGTGCCCGGGCGGCGGCGCGGCTGAGCGGCCCGGCCGGGCGGCGCGGCCGGGGGCCCCGCCCTACGAGCCGACCCGCTCGCCGGTGGTGATGGCGCCGCCGCGCACCACGTACGTCCACACCGACGTCGACGTCGGCTCCCCGGTGCTCGTGAAGCCCCACTCCTTGCTGACGCCGGTGCCGGTGTACGAGGCGACGAAGTCGCGCAGCTGCGCCCGCGTGGTGCGCCCCGCGTCCAGGCCGGCGAGCAGGACGTTCGCCGCGTCGAAGGACTCCGCCGCGTAGGTGCCCGGGTCCGCGCCGAACCGGGCGCGGTGGTCGGCGGCGAACGTGCCCCCGCTCTCCTCCGGCGGCAGGCACGGGCAGGTGAGCACCACGCCCTCGGCGGCCGCGCCCGCGGTGTCCAGCAGGCCCTGGTCCTTGGCGGCGTCGTCGGTGACGAACAGCGCCTGCACGCCGTTGTCGCGCAGCTGGCGCACCAGCAGCCCCGCCTCGGCGTAGTAGCCGCCGAAGTACACCGCGTCCGCGCCCGAGGCGCGCACCGCGGTCACCACCGCGGAGAAGTCCGTCTGCCCGGTCTGCACCGTCGCGCTGTCGGCCACCGCGGCCCCCAGGCCCTGGCGCACCAGGTCCGCCAGGCCCTTGCCGTACTCGCTGCCGTCGTCGACGACGAACACCCGCTGCGCCCCGCGCTGGCGCAGGTACGTCGCCGCGGCCGGGCCCTGCGTGGCGTCGTTGGACAGGGTGCGGAAGAAGTTCGTCCACCCGTTCGCCGTCAGCGCCGGGTTCGTCGCCGTGGACAGGCCCACCAGGTCGCCCTCGGCCATCACCGGGAAGGCCACCTTGGACTCCCCGGAGAACGCCGGGCCCACCAGGCCGACGACCTCCTCGTCGCGCACGGCCTGCGCGGCCAGGCCGGTGGCCTGCTCGGGGGCGCCCTGGGAGTCGTACTCGCGCAGGCCCACCTCGCAGGCGCCCTCGCGCGCGTTGTGCTGCTCCACCGCCAGCAGCGCGGCGTCGCGCACGTTGCCGCCGAGGTTGGCGTAGGGGCCGGTCAGCGCGGCGAACACGCCGATGCTCAGGCCCTCGCAGGAGCCGGCGCCGGGGGAGGGGGCCGCGCTCCCGCCGCCGGTGCCGCCGCCGGTGGTGCCGCCGCAGGCGGTGAGCAGCAGGAGCGCGGCCAGGGCGGCGGTCGCGGCCAGGGGTGCCGGGCCGGTGGGGCGGGGGGCGGGTCGCACGGTGCTGCTCCGGGGTCCGGGGACGGGGTGCCACGACGATGCCCCCACCGCGCGCCCCGGCGCAGCCGTTCGCCCCGATCCGCCGCCACCGCCGGTGACGGGGTGATCCGCCCGGGTGAAAGAGCGCCGCGGCGCTGGAGGGGGGACCACCGCGGTCCGACACACCCCTCGTGCCCACCGCTCCGCTCCACGCCCACGAGGGCGACCGGCTGGCGTCCGCCGCGAGCTACCGCTCCGCCGAGGCCGCCGGCGACCCCGCGCTGCAGGCCCTGGTCGAGGCAGCCGCGCGCGCCCTGGACGCGCCGGTGGCCGGGCTGTCCCTGATGGGCGCGCACGAGCAGCACTACCTGGCGCACGTGCGGGTGCCCACCGCCGTGCTGCCGCGCCACCTGTCGCTGTGCACCCACACCGTCTCCGGCGGGGAGCCCGTGCTCGCCGGCGACCTGACCGCCGACCCCCGCTTCGCCGACCACCCCCTGGTCACCGGCGAGCCGCACCTGCGCGCCTACGCCGGCGTGCCGCTGTTCGGGCGCGACGGGCTGCCCGTGGGCTCGCTGTGCGCGCTCGACGTGCGCCCGCGCGCGTTCGGGCCCGCCGACGTCGCCGTGCTCGAGCGCCTCGCGCGCGCCGCCGGGGAGCTGATGGAGCTGCACCGCCGCGACGCCGGCGCCGGCCTGGCCGGGCGCGACGTGCTCGCCGAGAGCCTGCGGCTGCGCCGCGCCGTCGACGACGGCGAGCTGCGCGTGCACTACCAGCCGATCACCGACCTGCGCACCGGCCGGGTGGCCGCCGTGGAGGCCCTGGTGCGCTGGCAGCACCCCGAGCACGGGCTGCTGCCGCCGGGGCGGTTCGTGCCCGTGGCCGAGGCCAGCGGCCTGGTCGTCGCCCTCGGCCGGCACGTGCTCACCGAGGCGTGCCGGCAGGTCGCCGCCTGGCGCGCCGCCGGGCCGGGCACCGCCGGGCTGCGCCTGGCCGTCAACGTCTCCGGCCGCCAGCTCGCCGAGCCCGGCGTGGTGGGCACCGTCCGGCGCGCGCTGGGGGAGGCCGGGCTGCCGCCGGGGGCGCTGACCCTGGAGCTGACCGAGACCGCCCTCGTGCACGGCACCGACGTGCAGCCGGCGCTGCGCGAGCTGCGCGCCGGCGGCGTGCGCCTGGCGCTGGACGACTTCGGCACCGGCTACTCCTCGCTGGCGTACCTGCGCGACTTCCCCGTCGACGAGCTGAAGGTGGACCGCGGCTTCACCGCCTCGCTGGGGGCGTCGCCGCGCTCGGTGAGCATCACCGCCGCCGCGGTGGGCCTGGCGCACGAGCTGGGCTGCGAGGTCGTCGTGGAGGGCGTGGAGACGCCGGAGCAGCTCGCGCACGCCGCGGGCCTGGGCGCCCGGTACGCCCAGGGCTACCTGCTGGCCCCGCCGCGGGCGGCCGGGGAGTGCGAGCTGGGCGCCACCCGGAGCGTGCCCGCGCCCGGCGGCGCGCACGGCCTCGTGCCCGCCCCGCGCCACCGGCGCGAGGCGGCCCGTGAGGTTCATCACGACGCAGCGTCGTAGACACCCCTGCGGAGGGCGCACCGCCCGGAGCTTGCGACACTGGAGCCCGTGACCGCGTCGACGCCCACCCCGGCGACCCCCGACCGCGACCGGACCGGCACCGCCGCCGTCCCGGCCTCCGCCGCCCTCTTCCACCGGGCCGGCGCCGTGATCCCCGGCGGCGTGAACTCGCCCGTGCGCGCCTTCCGCGCCGTCGGCGGCACGCCCCGCTTCACCGCCTCCGCCCGCGGGCCCTACCTCACCGACGCCGACGGCAACGAGTACGTCGACCTGCTGTGCTCGTGGGGCCCGATGATCCTGGGCCACGCCCACCCCGACGTCCTCGCCGCCGTGCGCGCCGCGGCCGAGCTCGGCTTCAGCTACGGCACCCCCACCGAGCGGGAGGTGGAGCTGGCCGAGGAGATCGTCGCCCGCGTCGAGCCCGTCGAGCAGGTGCGCCTGGTCAGCTCCGGCACCGAGGCGACCATGAGCGCGGTGCGCCTGGCCCGCGGCTTCACCGGCCGCCCCGTGGTCGTGAAGTTCGCCGGCCACTACCACGGGCACGTCGACGCGCTGCTGGCCTCCGCCGGCTCCGGCCTGGCCACGTTCGCGCTGCCGGACACCCCCGGCGTCACCGGCGCCGCCGCCGCCGACACCCTCGTGCTGCCCTACAACGACCCCGCCGCGCTGGCGGAGGTGTTCGCCCAGCACGGCGAGCGCATCGCGTGCGTCATCACCGAGGCCGCCGCCGGGAACATGGGCGTGGTGCCGCCGCGGCCCGGCTTCACCGCCGAGCTGCGCCGCCTGACCCGCGAGCACGGTGCCCTGATGATCTCCGACGAGGTGATGACCGGCTTCCGCGTCAGCCGCGCCGGCTGGTACGGCCACGAGGGCCTGGGCCCGCAGCACGCCCCCGACCTGCTGACCTTCGGCAAGGTCATGGGCGGCGGCTTCCCCGCCGCCGCGTTCGGCGGGCGCGCCGACGTCATGGCCCACCTGGCCCCCGCCGGCCCCGTCTACCAGGCGGGCACCCTGTCGGGGAACCCCGTGGCCACCGCCGCCGGCCTGACCACGCTGCGCGGGTGCACCGAGGAGGTCTACGCCGCCGTCGAGGGCGCGGCGCGCACCGTGCGCGAGGCGGCCTCCGCGGCGCTGTCCGCCGAGGGCGTGCCGCACCTGGTGAGCACCGCCGGCAGCATGTTCAGCGTCTTCTTCACCGACCTGGACGAGGTGCGCGACTACGACGACGCCCGCCGGCAGGACCTGGGCGCCTTCCGCGCCTTCTTCCACGCCATGCTCGAGCGCGGCGTGCACCTGCCGCCCAGCGCGTTCGAGGCGTGGTTCCTCTCCGCCGCGCACGACGAGGAGGCCCTGGGCCGGGTCCTGGAGGCCCTGCCGCACGCCGCGCGCGCCGCCGCGCAGGGGGCCGGGTCGCTGTGAGCGTCCCTCCCGTGACCGGCTCCGGGGACGTGCCCGGGCCCAGCGCGCCCCCCGGCGCCGAGCCGCGCGCCGGCGCCGGGCGCACCGTCGTGCACCTCGTGCGCCACGGCGAGGTCCACAACCCCGAGCGGGTGCTCTACGGGCGCCTGCCCGGCTACCGCCTCTCCGAGCGCGGCCGGGCGATGGCCGAGCGCCTGGCGCTGCACTTCTCCACCCGCGACGTCGCCTCCGTCACCGCCTCCCCCCTGCAGCGCGCCCAGGAGACCGCCGCCCCCATCGCCGCCGCGCACGGGCTGCCGCTGGGCACCGAGGAGCGGATCCTCGAGGCCGGCAACAGCTTCGAGGGCCGCCGCGTCACCGCCGGCGCCGGCTCGATCCGCGACCCGCGCGTGTGGCCCCGGCTGTGGAACCCGCTGCGCCCGAGCTGGGGCGAGGCGTACGAGGAGCAGGCGGCGCGGATGACGGCCGTGGTGCGCGACGCGCGCGACGCCTTCCCCGGCCGCGAGTCCGTCCTGGTCAGCCACCAGCTGCCCGTGTGGGTCACCCGCCTGCGCGCCGAGCACCGCCCGCTGTGGCACGACCCGCGCAAGCGCCAGTGCGCGCTGGCGTCGGTGACCTCCCTGGAGTTCTCCGGCCGCCGCCTGGTGTCGGTGTCCTACAGCGAGCCGTGCGCGGACCTGCTCGTGGGCGCCGACCCGGTGCCGGGGGCGTGATGCGCGCCCCCGCGCCGACCCCCGCCCGCCGCCGCGCGCTGGCCGGGGCGCTGCTGGCGAGCGCGCTGCTGGCCGGCTGCGGCGGCGGCGACGGCCTGCCGGCGGCGCAGGGGCAGAACTACGTCGCCGGCGACGGCACGATCGTGCAGACCCCCGAGGCCGAGCGCGGCGAGCCGCTGACCCTGAGCGGCACCGGCATCGACGGCGAGGAGATCGACCTGGCGCAGCTGCGCGGCCAGGTCGTCCTGCTCAACACCTGGTTCGCCTCCTGCGGGCCGTGCCGGGAGGAGGCCCCCGACCTGCAGCGCGTGTGGGAGGAGTACTCCGACCGCGGCGTGCGCTTCGTCGGCATCAACACCTACGACACCGCCAACGTGGCGCGCTCGTTCAACCGCAGCTACTCCATCACCTACCCCAGCGTGCTGGACGCCGAGTCCGGCCAGGCGATGCTCGCGCTGCGCGGCGTGGCCCCGCAGGCCACCCCCACCACGATCGTGCTGGACGCCGAGGGCCGCGTGGCCGCCCGCGTGTCCGGGCCGGCCAGCGCCTCCACGCTGTCCGCCCTGCTCGACGACGCCGGCGCCGCGCCGGCACCCGAGGGCGCGGCGGAGGGCGCGACCCCGACGGGGGCGCCGGCGTGACCGGGCAGCTGCAGCAGGCCGTCTCCGCCGGGCCCCTGCTGCTGGCGGTGCCGCTGGCGGCGCTGGCGGGGCTGGTCTCCTTCCTCTCCCCGTGCGTGCTGCCGCTCGTGCCGGGCTTCCTCGGCTACGTCACCGGCCTGACCGGCGAGGACCTGGCCCGCCAGCGCCGCGGCCGGCTGCTGGCCGGGTCGCTGCTGTTCGTCCTGGGGTTCTCCGCCGTCTTCGTCCTGGTGAACTTCACCGTCGGCAGCCTCGGGTACGCCCTGCAGGCGCACTCGGTGCTGCTGCAGCGCCTGCTCGGCGCCGTCGTCGTCGCCCTGGGCGTGCTCGTGCTCGCCTCGCCGCTGTGGGCGCAGCGCGAGCTGAAGGTGCGCTGGCGCCCGCGCGCGGGCCTGCTCGGCGCACCGCTGCTCGGCGTCGTCTTCGGCCTGGGCTGGGGCCCGTGCATCGGCCCGGTCTTCGCCGCGATCGTCGCCCTGGGCTGGCAGAGCGGCACCGCCGCGCGCGCCACCGGCCTGGCCGTGGCCTACTGCCTGGGCCTGGGGCTGCCGTTCGTGCTGGTCGCCCTCGGCTACGGCCGGGGCATGCGGGCGCTGGGCGTGCTGCGCCGGCACACCCGCGCCGTCAACGCCTTCGGCGGGGCGCTGCTCGTCGTCATCGGCGCGCTGCTCGTCACCGACGGCTTCAACGAGATCATGGGGTGGCTGCGCGGCCCCACCGCGAACTTCGAGACGGTGATCTGAGGCTCATGGCCCGTACCGACGAGACGCACCTGGACGACCTGCGCGACGCGTACCCCGACGCGCAGCCCGACCGGTCCGAGCGACCCGACGAGCCCGGCCGGCCCGCCCCGCGCGGGCGGCGCGGGCGACGGGGCCGCGCGCCCGCCCCGCAGGCGGCCCCGCTGGCCCCGCTGGAGCTGGCCCGCTACTGCTGGCGCCAGCTCACGAGCATGCGCACCGCGCTGTTCCTGCTCATGCTGCTGGCCGTGGCCGCCGTGCCCGGCTCCACGTTCCCCCAGCAGAACAACGACCCCGCCGGCGTGGCGCGCTGGCTGGACGAGCACCCCACCGCCGGCCCGTGGGTGGAGCGCCTGCAGGGCTTCCACGTGTACTCCTCGGTCTGGTTCTCGGCGATCTACCTGCTGCTGTTCATCTCCCTCATCGGCTGCGTCGTGCCGCGCGTGGGCGTGCACGCCAGGGCGCTGCGCTCGCAGCCGCCGCGCACCCCCGCCCGCCTGGACCGGCTGCCCGAGCACCGCGCCGCGCACCTGGACGCCGAGCCCGAGCGGGTGCTGCGCGCCGCCCGCTCCGTGCTGCGCGGTCGCCGCTTCCGCGTGCAGGTGCGCGAGGAGGCCGGCGGCGGCTCGGTGGCCGCCGAGCGCGGGCACCACCGCGAGACCGGCAACCTGCTCTTCCACCTGTCGCTGGTGGGCCTGCTGGTCTCCGTCGCCTCCAGTTCGCTGTTCTCCTACTCCGGCCAGCGCCTGGTCGTCGAGGGCCAGACGATGGTGGGCACCACGTTCGACAGCTTCACCTCCGGCGTGGGCGCCGACCCCTCCGACGTGCCGCCGTTCTCGATGCGCCTGGACTCCATGGACGTCGCCTTCGAGGCGCAGCAGACCTCCCAGATCGGCGAGCCGCGCCGCTTCGCCGCCAACGTCACCCTCACCGACGGCCCCGGGGAGGAGGCGCGCACCGAGACCATCCGCGTCAACCACCCCGCCCGGGTCGGCGGCACCCAGCTCTCGCTCTCCGGCAACGGCTACGCCCCCGTCGTCGTCGTGCGCGACGGGTCCGGCAACGTCGTGCAGGACGGCGCCACGCCGTTCCTGCCGCAGACCGGCAACTACGACTCCACCGGCGTGGTGAAGGTCCCCGACGCCCTGGACGCCGCCGGCGAGCCGGTGCAGATCGGCCTGCAGGGCGTCTTCCTGCCCTCGGCCACCGTCGGCGCCGACGGCAACCCCGTCTCCGGCTTCCCCGACCTGGCCAACCCCGTGCTCGTCATGCAGGCCTTCACCGGCGACCTCGGCCTCGACGACGGCGTGCCGCAGAACGTCTACGAGCTCGACGGCACCGGCCTGACGCAGGTCCTCGACGCGCAGGGGCGGCCCTTCGCGATCCAGCTCGCCCCCGGCGAGAGCGTGGACCTGCCCGGCGGGCTGGGCAGCGTCAGCTTCGAGGGCGTCAAGCGCTACGCCTCCATCGACGTGCGGCGCACTCCCGGGCAGACCCCGGCGCTGGTGTTCTCGCTGCTGGCCACCACCGGGCTGGTGCTCTCGCTGTTCCTGCCGCGCCGGCGCGCGTGGGTGCGGGTGCGCCCGGCCGCCGGCGGCGGCAGCGACGTCGTCGTCGCGGGCCTGGCGCGCGGCGACGACGCCGGCCTGGCGTTCGAGGTCGACGGGGTGCTGCACCGGCTGCGCGCGGCCGCGGGCGCGGCGGGAGCGGCGGCACCGGCGGGGGCGGCGGCGTCGCCGCCACCGGCCCCGGTGGGCGACGATGGGGACGAGCACGACGGCGAGGCCCGCGGCGCGGGCGGGCGCGGTGCGGACGAGGCGCGGGCAGGGGCCCGCACGGAGGAGGGACGATGACCGTCGACGAGAACGTCGCGCAGGTCAGCAACCTGCTGCTGTACTCGGCGATGACGGCCTACCTGGGCTCCTTCATCGCCTACGCGGCGGACCTGGCCGAGGGCGGCAAGGAGATCAAGGCCCGCGAGGGCCGGCGACGCGAGCGGGCCGCCGGGGTCGGCGCGACCGGCGGCACCGGCGAGGCCGGCACCGTGCTCACCGAGCCCGCCGCCGCGCGCCGGCGCCGCGGCGCCGCCGTGGGCACCTCGCTGTTCACCCTGGCGGCGCTGCTGCACCTGGGCTCCGTGATCGCCCGCGGCGTCTCCGTGCACCGCGTGCCCTGGGGCAACATGTTCGAGTTCGCCCTCACCGGCTCGCTCGTGGTGGCCGTCGGCTACCTCGCGGCCGTCGTGCGCGCCCGGCGCGCCGGCCTCGGCGGCGGCCGCGACGCCCGCTACCTGGGCACCTTCGTCGCCGGGCCCGTCCTGGCCACCCTGGGCATCGCGCTGCGCAGCTTCTACGTCGAGGCCAGCCAGCTCGTGCCCGCCCTGGACAGCTACTGGCTGATCATCCACGTCCTCGTGGCGATCCTGGCCACCGCGCTGTCCACCCTGGGCTTCTCCGCCACCGTCCTGCAGCTGACCCAGGAGAAGCGCGAGCGGGTGCGCGTCTCGGGCGGCCGGCCCGGCGGCGCCTTCATGGACGCCCTGCCCGGCGCCGTGGAGCTGGAGCGCACCGCGTTCCGCCTCAACGCCGTCGCCTTCGTGATGTGGACGTTCACCCTCATCGCCGGCGCGGTCTGGGCGCAGGTGGCCTGGAACCGCTACTGGAACTGGGACTCCAAGGAGGTGTGGACGTTCGTCATCTGGGTCGTCTACGCCTGCTACCTGCACGCCCGCGCCACCCGCGGCTGGGACGGCCGCCGCGCGGCCTGGCTGTCCGTGCTCGCCTTCGCGTGCATGATCTTCAACTACGTCGTGGTGAACATCTTCTTCCCCGGCCTGCACTCGTACGCGGGGGTGTGAGGTGGGGGCGACGCTGAAGTACACCGTCATGCGGCTGGGCATCTTCGTGCTGTGCCTGGTCGTCGTCAGCGCCCTGGGCGCCAAGGGCTGGCTGGCCCTGCTCATCGCCGCGGTCGTCTCCGTGCTGCTCTCGGTGGTGCTGCTGCGCCGCCAGCGCGAGGAGATGGCCGCCCGCCTGCAGCAGCACGTCGACGGGCGCGTGCGCGGCGCGCAGCCCGGCGCCGCGCCCACCGCCGCCCCGCGCGCGAAGTCCCGCTTCGCCCGCGGCGTGGACGACGACAACGCCGCGGAGGACACCGGCCGCTGAGCCGCACCGACCCACCGGCACGCGCGGGGGCCCGGGACCGTTCACGGTCC
>NZ_JBJLSG010000166.1:0-10674 GCF_050871925.1 Kineococcus gurbantunggutensis | reverse complement strand
GGGGGGGGGGGGGGGGGGGGGGGGGGGGGGGGGGGGGGGGGGGGGGGGGGGGGGGGGGGGGGGGGTGGGGGGGGGGGGGGGGGGCGGGGGGGGGGCGCCCGGCCGGGGCGGGGGCCTCAGCGGCGCCGGTGCACGTGCGCGGCGTCGGCCTGCTGCACCGGGCGCACCACCACGCGGTCCAGGTCCACGTGCGGCGGGCGCGTCACCGCGAAGGCGATCACCTCCGCGACGTCCTGGGCGCTCAGCGGGG
Source organism: Kineococcus gurbantunggutensis (assembly GCF_050871925.1). Lineage (NCBI taxonomy): Bacteria > Bacillati > Actinomycetota > Actinomycetes > Kineosporiales > Kineosporiaceae > Kineococcus > Kineococcus gurbantunggutensis. Next base: position 10,424 of record NZ_JBJLSG010000166.1, on the reverse strand, counting down.
TCACCCCCTCGTAGACCTTCGCGGCCGCCTCCGCGTCGCCCAGGCGCACCACGGAGAACTCCGTCTCCACCATGCCCGGGGCGATCTCCGTCACCCGCACCGGCTCGCCCAGCATCTCCTGGCGCATCGTGCGGCACAGCGCGTTCACCGAGTGCTTCACCGCCGTGTACCCGCCACCGCCGGGGTACGTCTCGAACCCGGCGATCGAGCCGAGCACCACCACGTGCGCGTCCCCGCCCCGGCGCATCGCCGGCAGCAGCGCCTTGTGCACCCGCAGCACGCCCAGGACGTTGACGTCGTACATCCGCCGCCAGCCCTCGACGTCGCCGTCCTCGACCCGGTCGGTGCCGAACGCGCCGCCGGCGGAGTGCACCACCACGTCCACCTCCGGCACCGCCGCGGCCAGCGCCGCCACCGAGGCGTCGTCGGTGACGTCCAGCGCCAGCGCCCGCCCGCCCACCTCCCGGGCCAGCTCCTCGCAGCGCTCCACCCGTCGCGCCGCCGCCACCGTGGCGAAGCCCGCGGCCGCCAGCGCCCGCACCGTCGCCGCGCCGATGCCGCTGCTGGCGCCCGTCACCAGCGCGGTGCGCCGGCGGGGCGAGGGGTCGGTGAGGGCGACGGCGGGGGAGGGGGACGTCGAGTCGGCCATGGCGCCATCCCAGCAGACCCGTGCCCGCACCGGTCACACTGGGGGCGTGCCGCTGTACCTGCCCCCGTCGAGGGCCAAGCCCCCGCCCCCGCCGCTGCGCACCGACGACCGCCGCCCCGTCCTCGTCGGCCTCGCCGTGTGGGGCGTGCTGCTCGTCGTCGCGCTCGTGGTGCCCGAGGTGCGCGCGACCGGGGAGGGCCGCTGGCTCGGCTCGTGCATCGCCGGCCTGGCGCTGGGCCTGGTCGGCCTGGCCCACGTGCACCGCCGCGAGCGCCGCGCGCAGCGCGAGCGCGCCGACCACTGACCCCGGCCGACCACCGCGACGGCGGGTCTAGCCGGGCAGCTCCTCGGCCAGCAGCCGCGCGCGCCCGCCCGCGTCGGCCACCAGCAGCGCGGCCACCGCCCGCCGCAGCGCCCAGCGCCCGGCCACCAGCGCCAGGCCCGCCGCCGCGCCCGCGGGCCCGCGCGCCAGCACGGCCGCGTCCGGCGGCCCGTCGCCGGGGCGCACCCAGAACTCCACCGCGCGCCCGTCCACGCGCAGCTCCGGCGCCGACCACCACGCCGGCGGGCACCCCGGCAGCAGCGCCGCCGCCTCCACCGGCACCCCGCGCCGCTCCACCGGCCCCGCCGCGACGACCCCGCCGGCGCGCTCGGAGGCCAGGTCCAGGTCCAGCAGGTCCGCGACCGCCTCGGCCGCCCGCGCCGGCACCAGCAGGCGCGGACCCAGGTCGGTGCGCTGCGCCCAGCACGGGTCGTCGGCCACCACGACCGCGTCGGCGCGCGCCCGCACCGGGCGGCCCTGCGCGTCCAGCGCCGCCAGCACCGCCGGCGGCGCCCCCGGCGGCAGGTCCGCGGCGTGCTCGGCCAGCAGCGCCCACGCGCGCAGCAGGTCCGCCACCGGCACCGCGCCGGTCCCGGCGCCCCCGGCGGCCGCGTCCAGCAGCGCCAGGGCGTCGTCGGCGCCCGCCGCCGCCAGGTCCTCCAGCACCCCCAGCGCCGCGCGCACCGCCGGCGGCAGCCCGGCCGCCCACGCGGGCGCCGCCGGCAGCCACGCCGGCGCCGCCGCCCCCGGGGCGCGGCTGACCGGCGGCAGCGGCCCGCGCCGGCGCAGCCACCACGCCGCCGGGCCCGGCCGGGCCCGCCCGCCCAGCGACCACGGCCGCCCCAGGGCCGCCGCCCCGGCCGGGTCCGCGGCCAGCGCGCCCAGCACCGCCGGCCACTCGGCGCCCACCAGGTCCAGGTCCGGCACCGCCCACGCGTCCTGCACGACGGTCGCGGCCGGGCCCGGGCCGTCCCCCTCGCCCGGGGAGGCGTCCAGCACGTCGCCCCACACCTGCTCGGCGTACTGCGCCAGCCCCGCCAGGCCGCGCTCGACGGCCTCGTCGACCTCCTGCTCGTCGGCCAGGTCCAGCGCGCCCACCGGCACCGCGACCAGCCCCGCGAGCACCCCGGCCGCCCGCAGCACCGCCGGCCCCCACACCCGCAGCAGCTCCGGGTCCACCTCGGCCACCGCGTCCGTGTCCAGCGCGCGCGCGGCGAGCGTGCCCGGCAGCACCAGGGCGCTCGCGGGGGCGAGCTCGCCGTCGGCGTCCGGCAGCGCCAGGTCGCGCAGCACCGGCACCTCCCGCGCGACGCGCGCCACGGCCGCCTCGTCGACCCCCTCGTCGACCCCCTCGTCCACGCCCTCGCCGGCGCCGTCGTCCGGCCCGCCGGTGACGACGGCCGCCACGACGCCCAGCACCGCGTCGGCCAGCGCCTCGGGGTCCTCGGCGTCGGGGGAGGCGGCCACCGCCGCCGCCAGCGCCGGGTCGGTCAGCAGCGCCCACGCCCCGCCCTCGCGCGCGCCCAGGCGCACCAGCAGCTCCCCGGCCGCGCCCGACGCCGCCTCCGGGTGGGCCACCCGCAGGCCGTACCCGGCCAGCAGCCGCGCCGCGCCCGCGTCCAGCGCGTCCGCCGCCGCCGCGTCCAGGACCACGACGCCGCGCGCGCCGTGCACGGTGCGCCCGTCCAGCAGCGGCACCGGCAGGCCGGACATCCCCTCGCGCGCGGACGCCTCCGCGGCCAGCGGCAGCAGCGCGGCGAACAGCTCGCGCGCCGCGCCGGGCGGGCCGCCGCCGGGCAGCAGCTCCAGCGCGTCGGCCAGCCCGACGCGCACCACGCCCAGCTCGGTGAGCAGGCGGTCCACGGCGCGCGGCGCCGCCACCAGGCCCGCCAGCGAGGGCGCCAGCGCCGCCAGCAGCCGCGCGTCCTCCGCGCCCGCCCCGCGCAGCGCGATCGCCGAGGCCGGCCGCAGCAGCACCCGCCCGGCGCCCGGCCCCTCCAGCCCCTCCAGCCCCGTCGGCTCGGCGGGCGCGTCCTCCACCGCGGGCAGCAGCGGCAGCTCGCGCGCGCGGTGCAGCACCCGCTCCCGCAGCTCCGCGTCCAGGCGCCCGGCGGGCACCCCGTGCGGCAGCAGCGCCAGGGCGTCGCCGCCGTCGGCGGCCACCTGCACCAGCAGCTCGCCGTACGCCTCGGCGGCGGCGTCGAGCACGGCGTCGGCGGCGGGCCCGGGCACCACCCGGCGCCGGTCCGGCCCCAGCGGCAGGGTCGCCACCAGCACCGCCGGCCACGGCAGCTCCTCGTCGGTGGGGGTGGGGGCGCACAGCACCCCCGGCCCGACACCCGCGACCGGCGGCGCCGGGCCGAACCCGGCCGGGTCGAACCCGGCCAGGTCGAACCCGGCGGGGCCCGAGCCGGCGGGACCGGGCGCGGGGGTGCGCGGCAGCGCCCACGCCAGGTGCCAGGCGGCGCGCTCGCGCTCCTCCACGCCCCGCCCGGCCAGGGCCGCCGCGTCGTGGCGGCCGGAGCGGCGCACCACCCGCCAGCGCTCCTGCGCGTCGCGCAGCACCCGGGCGGGCTCGCCGGGGACCTCCACGACGACCTCGTCCAGCGCCGGCAGCGCCAGCAGCAGCACGTCGTCGGCGGCGGTGAGCAGCCCGTGCACCAGCTCGCGGGCCGCGGCGTCGCGCAGCGGCAGCTCCACGACGGTGTCGAAGCCGGCCGGCGGGGGCTCGGCGGCCACGGCGAACGGCAGCCGCAGGGCGGGCACGTGCCCGCCGCGCCGCTCCACCTCGGCCCGCAGCCCCTCGCCGCCGGGCCAGGCGGCCGCCTCGCGCACCAGCTCCGCGGTCGCGGCGCGGGAGAAGGCGACCGCGCCGGTGGTGGAGGACACCACCGGCGCGTCGGTGACCGCCAGCACCGCGGAGAAGCCCACGCCGAAGCGGCCCACGACGTCCCCGCCGGGGCCGCGCTTGGCCGAGGCGCGCAGCGTGGCCAGGCCCTGCACCCCGGCCGCGTCCAGCGGGGCGCCGGTGTTGGCGGCCAGCAGCCGGCCGGGCCCGCCGGCGGGGTCGCCGCTCAGCCGCAGCAGCAGCCGGCCGGGCACGCCCGCGGCGGCGGCCGCGTCCGCGGCATTCTGCGCGAGCTCGACGACCAGGCGGTCGCGGTAGGCGCCGAGGGCGGCGTCCTCCTCGGCGTTGGCGTCCTCGCGCAGCCGCGCCGGCGAGGCCGCCCACGCCTGCAGGACCCGCCGGCGCGTCGCGGCGGTGCCGAACGGGTCGGCCGCCGCCGGCCCGGGGCGGTCCGGGGCGCGGTTCAGGACGCCGGCACCGCTCCGGGCGCGGCGCCGTCCCCGTCGCCGGTCCCGTCCCCGCCCGCGGCGCCGCTCGTGCCCGCGCCGGGCTGCTCGTCCGGCTCGAGCAGGTCGAGGGCGTCGACGGCGAGGTCGTCCACCAGCGGCGCGCCGGGCACCTCCGGCTCCACCTCCACGTCCGTCTCGCTGTGCGCGCCGCAGCCGTGGTCGGCGCTGACGACCCGCCCGTCCTCGGGGGACCACTCGTTGGCGCACACGCCGAAGAGCTGGCGCAGCGGCCCGGCGACCAGCAGGTAGAACCCGCAGGTGGAGCACTGCGCCTTGGCGTTCTCGGCGACCTCGCTGCGCGGGCCGCGGTCGCCGTCGTACCAGCGGCGCGCGGCCTCGTCCCGGCCCTGCGGGGACAGCACCCGCTCGCGGCCCAGGCCCAGCTCCCACAGGGCGACCGCGTCGGTCTCCTCGTCGCCGGTGGCCTCGAACCCCTGCTCCAGCAGCGGGTCGTGCTCCTTGCGCGGCAGCGTGTCGCGCGGGCCGACGTCGCCGGGGGCGATGCGCTCGGCCCACGGCAGCCACTGCGGCGGGCGCAGCGCGTCGTCGCCCGGCAGCAGGCACACCTCGCTGACGGTGACGTTGCGAGCGCGGGAGGCGCGCGTCAGCGTCACCGTCCACTGCCAGCCGCGGTAGCCCGGCAGCAGGCACTCGAAGGCGTGGCTGACGACGCGGTCGCCCTCGGCGACGGCCCCCAGGTGCTCGCCGACGGTGCCCTCGTCGGCGACCTCCTCGGCCGCGGTGCGGGCCAGGTCCACGGCCGCGGCCGTGACCGCGTCCAGGACGGGCTTGCGCGCGCGTCGCGGGCGCGCCGCGGTGCTCTCCGCCACCCTCAGGCCTCGAGGTCGTCGGCGACGGCGCGCAGGACGGTGGCGACCTTGCGGGCCCCGCCCTTCTCGGGGTAGCGGCCCCGGCGCAGGGAGCCGGAGACGCCGTCGAGCAGCTTGATGAGGTCCTCCACGATGACGACCATGTCCTCGGGCTTCTTGCGGGTGGCGCGGGCCACGGAGTGCACCGGGTCCAGCAGGCGCACCGACAGCGCCTGCGTGCCGCGCTCGCCCTGCACGACGCCGAACTCCACGCGCGCGCCCTTGGCGAGCGTCGCGGTGCCGGCGGGCAGCGCGGAGGCGTGCACGAACACCTCCCCGCCGTCCTCGGCGGCGAGGAAGCCGAAACCCTTGTCGGCGTCGAACCACTTGACCTTGCCAGTCGGCACGGGAACCTTCTCGTGTGAGCGTCGGGCGCGGCGCGTCGGCCGCGGCCCGGGGTGAGCGTCGGGTGTCTGCGGGCCGTCGCGCCGCCGCGGGGGCGCGGCGACGGCCGTCCCCCAGGTTAACGGGGCGCGGGGACGTCGCCTTCCCCCGCGCCCGCGGCGGCCGCCAGGTCGGCCGCGTGCCGGGCCAGCCAGGCGGGGAAGGCGCCCAGGCCGTCCAGGACGACGTCGGCGCCGGCCGCGCGCAGCGCGTCCGCGTCGTGCGCGCCGGTGGTGACGGCCACGGCGACGGCCCCGGCGACGCGGGCGGCCCGCACGTCGCCGGGGTGGTCGCCGACGTAGGCGGTGGCGCCCAGCGCGGCCAGCCGCGGGCCCTTGCGCTCGGCGAACAGGTCCCCGGCCACGTCGCCCGGGAGCACCGCGCCGTCCAGGCCGGCCGCGGCCAGCACCCGGTGCACGTTGGGGGTGTGCTTGGCGCTGACGACGACGCTGCGCCCGCCGTGCGCGGCCGGCGCGGCCAGCGCCGCGGCCGCGCCGGGGTAGGCGCGCACGCCGGGCACGCCCAGCGAGGGGTACAGCTCCCGGTAGCGCGCTGCGAGCTCCTCCACGCGCCCGGGGGAGGTGCCCGGGGCCAGGCCGGCGACGATGAGCTCCAGCGGCATGCCGGCCCAGGGCCAGACGTCCTCGGCCGTGACGTGCACGCCGGCCTCGGCCAGCACCGCCCGCAGCGTCGCGGCGATGCCCTCGCTGGAGTCCACCAGCGTCATGTCCAGGTCGAAGCCGACCACGGGCGCGCCCGGGGCGGGCGCGGTCGCCGGGACGGGCGGGGTCGCGGTCGCGGGGGTCCCCGCGGGGCTCGGGGCGGGGTCGGTGGCAGCCGGGCGCGTCACGCCTCCACCCTGCCAGGCGCGGCCGGGCCCGGCGGGCACCCCGGCCGCCGCCGCGGCGGCCTCCGGGACCGGTGTCGGGACCCGGCCCCCCGCCCCCGCGCCGTGATCGCCGGGTGGGATGCTGCCCGCGGCCGGTTGCGCGGTCCGGTGGGCTGCGCGAAGGTCGACCGCGCGGGTGCAGCAGCCGCCCCGGGGCTCCCGGGCCGCCGTCCGCTCCGCACGAGGACCCAGGTGAAGGACGAGGAGACGACGAGACGACATGGCTGACTACGCGCTGCCGGACCTTCCGTACGACTACTCCGCGCTCGAGCCCCACATCTCGGGGACGATCATGGAGCTGCACCACGACAAGCACCACCAGGCGTACGTCACGGGCGCCAACACGGCCCTGGAGAAGCTGGCCGCGGCCCGCGACGCCGAGGACCTGGCGACCGTGAACCTCCACGAGAAGAACCTGTCCTTCAACCTGGGCGGGCACGTCAACCACTCGGCGTTCTGGCCGAACCTGTCCCCGGACGGCGGCGACAAGCCGGTCGGCGACCTGGCCGCGGCCATCGACGAGCACTTCGGCTCCTTCGACAAGTTCCGCGCGCACTTCGCGGCCGTCGCGGCGGGCGTGCAGGGCTCGGGCTGGGCGATCCTGGCGTGGGACTCCGTGGGCCAGAAGCTCATCAACGTCCAGCTGTACGACCAGCAGGGCAACCTCGCGCTCGGCCTGGTGCCGATCGTGCTGCTGGACGTGTGGGAGCACGCGTACTACCTGGACTACAAGAACGTGCGCGCCGACTACGTCAAGGCGTGGTGGAACGTCGTGAACTGGGCCGACGCCGCCCAGCGCTTCGAGCGGGCCCGCTCGCAGACCGCCGGCCTGATCGTGCCGCTGGTGCCGTGACGGCCCGCTGAACCCCGGCAGGGGCGGTCCCCGCGCGGCGGGGGCCGCCCCCGTCCGCGTCCGGGGCCGCTCAGGCCGGCGCGCGCTCGGCCAGCAGCGCCAGGAACGCGCGCGCCGCCGCGGAGGCGCCGGCGCCGCCGTGCACGGCGCACACCCGGCGCACGGGCGCGTCGACCACGGCCAGGGCCCGCACCCCCTCGGCGGTGCGCGCGCTGGCGGCGGGCAGCAGGGCGACGCCGGCGCCGGCCCGCACCAGCTGCAGCAGGAGCGCGGCGGAGGAGCTCTCGACGACGACGTCGCGGGCCAGGCCCGCCGCGGCGAAGGCCTCCTCGCACTGCCGCCGCCCGCTGGTGCCGGCGGGGAAGTCCACCCCGGGGCGGGCGGCCACCTCCGCCAGGCGCACGCGCGAGCGCCCGGCCCACGGGTCGTCCGCGGCGACGACGGCGGCCAGCGGCTCGGTGGAGAGCACCTGCACCGAGACCCCGGGCAGCGGCTCGGTGAGCGCGGTGCCGGTGAACCCGACGTCGAGCGTGCCGGCGGCCACGGCGGCCACGGTCTGCGCCGAGCCCTGCTCCACGACGCGGGCGCGCACGCCGGGGTGCCGCTCGCGCAGCCGCACGAGGAGGCCGGCCAGGTCCACGTCCGCCAGCGTGGGGACGGTGCCCACGCGCAGCGGTCCCTCCACGGCGCCGCCGGCGGCGGCGACGTCGGTGCGCAGCCGGTCCAGCTCGGCCAGGACGGCGCGGGCGCGCGGCAGCAGCGCCTCCCCGGCAGCGGTCAGCCGCACGCTGCGGCTGGTGCGCTCGAACAGCGCCGCGCCCAGCTCGGCCTCCAGACGGGCCACCTGGTGGCTGAGCGCGGACTGCGCCAGGCCGACCTCAGCGGCGGCGCGGGTGAAGTGCAGCGTCCCGGCGACGGCCAGGGCGCACCGCAGCTGCAGGGGCGTCACCGCGGCGACGCTACCGGACCGATCGCGTCCTTCGATCGATCGGCGCTCACCGATCGCTTGGACGCGGGTGCGGGTGCGGAGGCACGCTGGGCGCGTGCTGACCCGCCCCCTGCTGCTGCTCATGGCCGTCGCCACCGGCCTGACCGTCGGAGGCAACTACGTCAACCAGCCGCTGCTGGACACCATCGCCGCCGACCTGGGCGTGGCGCAGGGCCGCGCCGCGGTCCTGGTCACCACCGCGCAGGTCTCCTACGGGCTGGGCCTGCTGCTGGTCGTGCCGCTGGGGGACCTGCTGGAGCGGCGCCGGCTGCTGACCGCCCTGGCGCTGCTGGCCGCGGCCGGGCACGCGCTGTGCGCGGTGGCCGGCTCCTTCCCGCTGCTGCTGGTGGGCACCGCCGTCGCCGGGCTGTTCTCGGTGGCCGCGCAGGTGCTGGTGCCCTTCGCCGCCGAGCTGGCCGAACCCGGCCGGGAGGGGCGCGCGGTGGGCACCGTGATGAGCGGGCTGCTCGTCGGGGCGCTGCTGGCGCGCAGCGCGTCCGGGGCGCTGGCGGACCTGACGGACTGGCACGTGCCCTACGCCGCGGTCGCCGCCGGCCTGGTGGTGCTGGCCCTGGTGCTGCGCCGGCGGCTGCCGGTGAGCGTGCCCGAGCGCGTGGGCGGCTACGGCGCCACGCTGGCCTCCACCGCGGCGCTGGTGCGCGCCGAGCCGCGCCTGCGCACCCGGGCGCTGCTGGGCGCGGTGGCCTTCGGCGGGGTCTCGGTGCTCTTCAGCACGATGACGTTCCTGCTGGCCGGGGAGCGCTTCGGCCTCAGCGACGGCGCCATCGGCCTGATCGCGCTGGTGGGCGCCGGCGCCGCGGCGGCGGCCTCGCTGGCGGGCCGGCTGGCCGACGCCGGGCGCACCCAGCTCGCCACGGGCGCCGGGGCGCTGGTGCTGCTGGTCTCCTGGGCGGCGCTGGGCCTGTCGTCCTCGGGGCCGCTGACGTCCCTGGCGCTGTTCGTGGCCGGCTTCGCGCTGGCGGACCTGGGCCTGCAGATGGTCCACGTCTCCAACCAGAACGTCGTGTACCCGCTGCGCCCGGACGCGCGCGCCCGGCTGAACTCCGCCTACATGACGACGTACTTCGCCGGGGGGGCGCTCGGCTCGGCCGTGGGCTCGGCGGCGTGGATCGCCGGCGGCTGGGGCGCGGTGACGGTGGCCGGGGCGGCGTTCGCGCTGGCGACGCTGGCGCTGTGGCTGCTCGACGTGCGCCTGGAGCGCCGCGCGGCGCGGGGCCTCAGCCCCGCCGCCGCCGCGCGATGACCGCGCCGGCGCCGGCGAGCAGCGCCACGGCGGCGACCACCACCGCGGCCGTGGTGCCCCCGCCGCCGCCTTCGGCGGCCGGGGCGGCCTCGTCCGCCGTGGCGGAGGGCGCCGCCGAGGGGGGCAGGGACGAGGACGAGGGGTCCACGTCCGGGGTCGGAGCGGCGGTGGAGCCGGCCGCGGCGACGGCCCGTTCGGCGTCGAAGGTGAAGGAGCCGGAGATCGGGTGCCCGTCGGAGGAGGTCACCCGCCACTGCACCTCGTAGGTGCCGGCGGGGCGCTCGCCCGTCAGGGCCTGAGCGACGGTCTCGTCGACCACCTGCGCCTCCCCGGTGGAGACCACCCCGGTGGGGCCGGTGACCTGCACCTGCGTGCCCAGGCCGACGGGGGCCGCGGACATCGTCAGCACCACCCGCTCCGGCGCCTGCGGCAGCACGGCCCCGTCGGCGGGGTCGCTGGACAGGAGGCGGTCGTGGGCCGCGGCGGCCGGCGCCAGGGCGAGCGCACCGCCCCCCGCGGCGCCCAGCGCCAGGGCCAGGGCGGCCGCGGCGCGCGCGGCGCGGTGCGCGGGGCTGGGGGTGGCGGGCTCGCGGCGCGGGGTGGTCGGCACCGGCCCAGCCTACGAACCGCCAGCCGCCCCGCCGCCGACGCCCGCGTGATCGTTGCACTGAGCACCTTGACGCCACCGGGTGCACCCGCTTGAGTGCACTCCGTCGCCACCTGTGCTCCAGGTGAGGCACGTCCCCCGTTCACGCCCCCTGGAGGCCTGCGTGGTCGTCCGACCCCCCTCGTCCAGCACCGGTGACGGCCGCGGCGGTCCCCGCCGGCGGCAGCGCCCCCCGGCGCCGG
>NZ_JBJLSG010000165.1:0-10703 GCF_050871925.1 Kineococcus gurbantunggutensis | reverse complement strand
CGTAGTTGGTCTACCGCTGGGTGGGGTTCCACCCCACCGTGCGCATGGCATACTTGGGGGCCGGGTGTGCGCCGGGGGGGGGGCGGCGGCGGGGACCCCGGCCGCCGCTCAGCCGGCGCCCGCCGCGCGCAGCGCCCAGGCGAGCAGCACCGCCAGGACGAGGCCGGCGGCGGCCACCACGGCCAGGAAGCGGGCGAACGACGGCGGCGCAGCGCCCGCGCCGCCCGCGGCGGGAGCGCTGCGGGCGGTGGGCCCGGCGCCCGGGCCGGCGGGCAGCGCCGGCGGCCGGGGCGCCCGCGCGGGCAGGTGCACGCGCTCCCCGGCGATCTCCTCGACGAGCTCGCCCGGCCAGGGGGCGCCGTCGCGCGCCCGGGGTGCGCGCTCGGGGGACGGGGTCATGCCGGTGCATCGTCGCCCCGCCGCCCGACGTTGACGCCCCCTCACCCTTCCGCCGCGCCCGCTCACCCCCGCGGCGCCCCGGCCGCCCGCGCCCGGCGGGCGCAGAGCGGGCGGGAGCGGCCCGGGCGCACCTAGAATCCGAGCGTCATGGACTCACCTGCCGGGCCGCGCAGCGGCCCTCCCCACCATCCTGGCCCGACGTCGCCCGGGGAGCCCACGTGATCGTCGAGTGGCTCCTCCTGCTCGTCGGGGTCCTCCTCACCCTCGGCACCGCCGTGTTCGTCGCCGCCGAGTTCGCCTTCGTCACCCTGGACCGCTTCACGGTCGAGAAGGCCGCCGAGGCCGGTGACCGCCGCGCCGCCGGCGTCCTGCCGGCGCTGCGCACCCTGTCCACCCAGCTCTCCGGCGCCCAGGTCGGCATCACCCTGACCACGCTGCTGCTGGGCTACCTCATGGAGCCCTCGCTGGCCAGCCTGCTCGACGTGCCGCTCACCGGCGCCGGGCTCTCCGAGGGCGCCGCCTCCACCGTCTCCTCCGTGGCCAGCGTCGCCATCGCCACGGTCTTCTCCATGGTCGTGGGCGAGCTGGTGCCCAAGAACCTCGCGCTGAGCCTGCCGCTGCGCACCGCCGGGGTGGTCGCGCCCCTGCAGCGCGGCTTCTCCTGGGCCGCCGGCCCGCTCATCCGCGTCCTCAACGGCAGCGCCAACCGCTTCCTGCGCGCCGTCGGCGTGGAGCCGCAGGAGGAGCTGTCCGGCGCCCGCTCCGCCCGCGAGCTGGCCTCGCTGGTGCGCCGCTCCGCCGACATGGGCACCCTGGACCCCGGCACCGCGAACCTGCTCAGCCGCACCCTCGTCTTCGGCGACCAGACCGCCGCCGACGTGATGACCCCGCGCGTGCGGATGGAGGCGGTGCGCCTGGACGACACCGCCGCCGACGTGATCGTGCTGGCCCGCACCACCGGGCACTCCCGCTTCCCCGTCACCGGTGACGACGACGACGACGTGCGCGGCGTCGTGCACGTCAAGGCCGCCGTCGCCGTGCCCGTCGAGCGCCGCCACGAGGTGCCCGCCGCGGCCCTGATGCAGGACGTGCGGCGCGTGCCGGACTCCCTGCGCCTGGAGCCGCTGCTGCTGCAGCTGCGGCAGAAGGGCCTGCAGTTCGCCCTCGTCGTCGACGAGTACGGCGGCACCGCCGGTGTCGTCACCCTCGAGGACCTCGTCGAGGAGATCGTCGGCGACGTCTCCGACGAGCACGACCGCGACCGCGGCGCCCTGCGCCAGCACCGCGACGGCTCCTGGACCGTCCCCGGCCTCGCGCGCCCCGACGAGGTGCAGGACCGCATCGGCGTTGAGGTCCCCGAGGCCCCCGAGTACGAGACCCTCGGAGGGTTCGTCATGGCCCGCCTGGCCCGCATCCCCGCCGTCGGCGACGAGGTCGCCGTGGACGGCGCCGTGCTGCGCGTGACCCGCATGGAGGGCCGCCGGGTGGACCGGCTGCGGCTGCGCCCGCGCCCCACCGCCGCGGGTGCCGCCGGCGCGAGCGGCACCACCGCTGCCGCCGGCGCCGCCGGCGCCAGCGGCGCGGCGGACGCGCCCGGCGCGGCGGAGCGGCCCGAGGGGGCCCGCCCCGAGCGCCCCCGCGAGCACGCCGGCTCGCACGCCGCCGGTGGGGGGCGCTCGTGAGCACCGGGGCCTCCCTGCTGGTGGGCGTGCTGCTGCTGCTGGGCAACGCCTTCTTCGTCGGCGCCGAGTTCGCCGTCCTGTCCGCCCGGCGCAGCCAGATCGAGCCGCTGGCCGCCACCAGCGCCCGCGCCCGCTCCGCGCTGTCCGCCATGGAGCACGTCTCCCTCATGCTGGCCGCCTGCCAGCTCGGCGTGACCCTGTGCTCCCTGGGCCTGGGCGCCGTCGCCGAGCCCGCGCTGGCGCACCTGCTCGAGCCCGTCTTCGAGGCGGTGCACGTGCCGCACGCGCTCGTGCACCCCGTCGCGGTCGTCCTGGCGCTGACCGTCGTGGTGTACCTGCACGTCGTGGTCGGCGAGATGATCCCGAAGAACCTCAGCATCGCCGGCCCGGACCGCGCCGTGCTGCTGCTGGCCCCGCCGCTGCTGGCGATCGGGCGCGTCATCGGCCCGCTCATCCGCCTGCTGAACGGGCTGACCAACGCGATCCTGCGCGCGGTGGGCGTGGAGCCGAAGGACGAGGTCGCCAGCGCCTTCACCGTCGAGGAGGTGCAGTCGATCGTCGCCGAGAGCCGGCGGGAGGGGACCCTGGACGACTCCCACGGGCTGGTCTCGGGGGCGCTGGAGTTCTCCGACCGCAGCGTCGGGGAGATCGCGGTCCCGCTGGCGGACCTGCGCACCGTGACGGTGGGCGCCACGCCCGCCGACGTGGAGGCGCTGGTGGCGCGCACCGGGTTCAGCCGCTTCCCCGTGCTGGACGCCGCAGGTGACCTGCACGGCTACCTGCACCTGAAGGACCTGCTCTACGCCGACGACGAGCGCTACACCGAACCGGTGCCCGAGAAGCGGATCCGCCAGCTGGGCACGCTGGGCGCGGGCGAGGAGGTCGAGGACGCCCTGGCGGCCATGCGCCGCAGCGGCGCCCACCTGGCCCGCGTCGTCGACGCCCGCGGGCAGGTCACCGGCGTGGTCTTCCTCGAGGACGTCATCGAGGAGCTCGTCGGGGAGGTCAGCGACGCCACCCAGCGCGCCCGCGCCTGACGCGGGCGCGCCAGGGGCGCGCGCCGGGCACGCTCAGCGGCGCGCCAGCCGGCGCCCGCTGGGCGTGTCGGCCGGGGTGTACGCCATGCCGTAGTGGGCGTAGATGCGCGGCTCGTCGTCCGGGCCGAGCTCCTCGTCGGTGCCGAACTCCGGCGCGGCCTTCACCGTCTCCTTGGGGAAGGCGACCCGGATGTCGTGCCGGCCCACGGCGGCCTGGTCCAGCGGCACCATGACCACCTTCTTGAACCCCACCAGACCGGTCTCCACGGCGCCGAACAGCCACTCGTCGGTGGCCGCGTCGACGTACACGGACGCCAGCGTCCCGATCTTCTGGTCGGTCACGTCGGTGACGGCCGCGCCCTTCCACTGGTTCAGGTCCTGCACGAGGATCGTCATGGCGCCACTGTGGCGGAGGCGGCCGCGCCCGGCCACCGCTGGCCGCGCCCGCCGCCCTCGGCGGCCCTCGGCGGCCCTCACGAGAGCTTCACAGCCTCTCCCGCCCGCCGCTGCCCGCACCGGCGGGCGGGTGCCGCGCCGGGTGCGACCATGGGTGGCGGCATGAGCGAACAGACCCCCGAGCGCACCCGTCTCACGATCAACTGGCTCCAGATCGCCGGTGGCGCCCTCGCGGCCGTCACCTCGGCCTTCGTCCTCGCCGGCCTGAAGAGCCTGGGCCCCTTCGGCACCCTCCTGGGCGCCGCGGTCGGCAGCGTCGCGGCCTCCACCGCCGCGGCGATCTACAACCACTACCTCACGGTGAGCAGCCAGCGGCTCGCGGACGCCGCGCGCCGCGCCCGCGAGCGCCGCCACGACCCCTCGCCGGTGCCCGCCCCGCAGGACGAGCACCCCGAGCGCACCGACCCGCCGGTGCCCGCCGGCGGGGACGAGACCGCGCAGCTGCCGCCGGTGCCCGCCGGCGAGGACGAGGCCGTGCCGCCGCGGCGCCGGCGCATCCGCCCCGGGCACGTCGTGCTGCTGGGCGTGCTGGCGTTCGTCATCTCCGTGGGCGCGATCTTCGGGTACGAGCAGCTCTCCGGGCGCAGCGTGGCCGCCGAGCGGCAGGGGAGCGCGCAGAGCACCGACCAGCGCAGCATCCTGGGCACCACGATCCCCCCGGCCGCCACCACCGCGGAGCCGACGGACAGCGCCACGGCCACCGACGGGGCGACCGCGACCGAGCCCTCCGGCGACGCGAGCGCGACCGCGACGGAGTCCTCCGCGGACGAGCCGACGTCCACCGCGACCTCGAGCGCCACCTCCACGACCGCGCCCACCGAGCGCAGCAGCGCCACCGCCACGGCGACCCGCTCCTCGGGCAGCACCGCCACGGCCACCGCCACGGGCGGCTCGGGCGGGGGCTCGGACGCCGGCTCCTCCGGCTCGGGCGAGGGCGGCGAGCGCCAGGGGCGCAGCGCCCCCTCGCCGACGGCCGGCGGCGGGGACGAGGAGGCCGCGGCCCCGGCGCCCAGCGGTCAGCCGACCACCGCGCCCTGACCGGGCGCCACCGCGCCCGCCGTCGCGCCCGTCACCGAGCCCGTCACCACCGGGCTCGTCACCACCGGGAGCGGTCCCGCCTCAGCGGGGCCGCTCCTGCGCGTCGCGGGCCGGTTCGGCGCGCGGCGCCTCGTGCCGGCGCTTGTCCTGCGGCACCAGCTCGATCATCTCGTCGGGCAGCAGCGGCAGGTCCAGCAGGCTCAGCTTCACGCGCGAGCGCCGGCCGTGGTCGCCGGAGTCCAGGCGGATGACGTGCCCGGCGTCGCGCTCGGCGCGCACCTCCACGACCGAGCCGACGGCCAGCTCGCCGGAGGCGATGCCGTCGACCTCCAGCACCGGCGGGCCGGAGGACTCCAGCAGCTCCAGGCGCACCGGCTCGTCCACGCCCAGCACGATGGGCCGCCCGATGCCGGACATCGGCGCGACGGGGGTGACGACCAGGGCGTCGGCGCCGGGGGAGACCACCGGCCCGCCGGCGGCGTAGCTGTAGGCGGTCGAGCCGGTGGGCGTGGCCAGCACCACGGCGTCGCCGCGCAGGTAGCCGATGCGCTGGCCGGCCACCGACAGGGCGGCCACCACGGCGCCGCGGCCGGGCGTGCGGGCCAGCGCCACGTCGTTGAAGGCCACCGCCTCGCGCCCGGGCGCGCTCAGCCGCAGGCACAGGTGCGGCTCGACGGTGAAGTCCCCGGCGGTGATCCGCTCCAGCGCCCCCGGCAGCTCGCGCGGCTCCAGCTCCACCAGGAAGCCCAGGTGGCCCAGGTTCACGCCCAGCACGGGGATGCGCCGGCCCACCACCAGGCGCAGCGCGCCGAGCATGGTGCCGTCCCCGCCGAGGCTGACGACGGCGTCGGCGGTGCGCGCGAACTCCTCCTGGTCCACCAGCACCACGTCGTCGCGGCGCGCGCCCAGGCGCTGGGCGTCCGCGCGCAGGCCCACGACCTCGTCGCCGTGCCCGCGGGCCCAGTCCACGACCAGGGACACCTGCTCGGTCACGTCGCGGGTGGGGTGCACCACCAGGCCCAGTCGCTTGCCGGCGCGGGGGCCGGCGGGCGGCGCGGGTGTCACGGCTGCGGGCACGCCGCCCACGCTACTGCCCGGCCCGCGCGCGCCCCCCGCCCGGCCGGGGCGGCCTGCCCGCCCGCCCGGTGCGCACCGCTCGCGGCGCTCAGACGGCCACGGCACCGCGGCCGCGGCCCGGGCGCGCTCGCGGCACGACCAGCGGGGTGCCGGTCTCCGGGTCGGGCACCACCACGCACGGCAGGCCGAAGACCTCCTCGACCAGCTCGGCGGTGACGATCCGGGACGGCTCGCCCTCGGCCACCACGCGCCCCTCCTTCAGCGCCACCAGGTGGGTGGCGTAGCGGCAGGCGTGGTTGAGGTCGTGCAGCACGGCCACGAGGGTGCGCCCCTGCTCCTCGTGCAGCTGCGCGCACAGGTCCAGCACCTCGATCTGGTGGGCGATGTCGAGGTAGGTGGTGGGCTCGTCCAGCAGCAGCAGCGGCGTCTCCTGCGCCAGCGCCATGGCGATCCACACCCGCTGGCGCTGGCCGCCGGAGAGCTCGTCGACGCCGCGCTCGGCCAGCTCGAGCACCTGCGTGGCGGCCATCGCGGCGTCCACGGCGCGCTCGTCCTCGCGCGTCCACTGCCGCAGCAGCTTCTGGTGCGGGAAGCGGCCGCGGGCGACCAGGTCGGCGACGGTGATGCCGTCGGGGGCGGTGGCGCTCTGCGGCAGCAGGCCCAGCCGGCGCGCGACCTCCTTGCTGGGCAGCGACTGGATCACCGAGCCGTCCAGGTACACGTGGCCCCGCTCGGGGGTGAGCATGCGCGCCAGCGCGCGCAGCAGCGTGGACTTGCCGCAGGCGTTGGGGCCGATGACGACGGTGAAGGAGCCGTCGGGCACCTCGATGCCCAGGCCGCGGGCGATGGTGCGCTCGCCGTAGGCGAGCGTGAGGTCCTCACCGCGCAGCCGGTTGCCGCCGGGGGTGCCGGGGGCCGCCCCGGTGCTGGTGCGCGCGCGCTTGGCCGCCACTGCCGCCTCGTCCTCGTCTCGTGGGGGTGCTGGGTCGGGGGTGCTGGGTCGGGGGTGCTCGGGTCCGGGGTGCTCGTGCGGGCGGTTCAGCCGCGGCCGCGGCGCCACTGCCCCACGAGCAGGTACGCCAGGTACAGCCCGCCCACGGCGCCGGTGACGACGCCCACGGGCAGCTGGGTGGGGGCGAACAGGCGCTGCGCGGCGAAGTCGCTGACCACGACGACCAGCGCGCCCGTCAGGCCCGCGGCCACCAGGCCCGGGCCGACCGCGCCGGTCAGGCGGCGGGCGACCTGCGGGGCGGCCAGCGCCACGAAGGACACCGGGCCGGCGGCCATCGCCGCCAGGGCGGTGACGACCACGGCCACCGCCAGCACGACCAGGCGCACCCGCTCCACCCGCACCCCCAGGGCGCGGGCGGCGTCGTCGCCCAGGTCCAGCAGCGCCAGCGACCGGCCCGCCACCAGCAGGGCCGGCACCAGCACGGCCAGCCCGACCCCCAGCGGCACGGCCTGCTCCCAGCCGCGGCCGTTGAGGCTGCCGGTGACCCACACCTGCGCCGCCTGCGCCTCCTCCACCTGCGCGCGCGTGAGCAGGTAGTTGTTGACCGCCTGGAGCACGGCGGTGACGCCGATGCCGACGAGGATGAGCCGGTAGCCGTGCACGCCGCCGCGCCGGGAGAGCAGGTAGACGAGCAGGGCGCTGGCCAGGCCGCCGGCCACCGCGCCCACCGGCACGTCCACGCCGGTGCCGCCGAGCACGAGCATCACCACCAGCGCGCCGGTGACCGCGCCGTGGGTGAAGCCGATGACGTCCGGGCTGCCCAGCGGGTTGCGGGTGACGAGCTGGAAGACGGCGCCGGCGACGCCCAGGGCCAGGCCCACGAGCAGGCCGGTGACCAGTCGCGGCAGGCGCAGCCCCAGGACGATGAACTCCTGGGCGCGCTCGCCGTGCCCGGCGAGGGTGCGCAGCACGTCGGGCACGCCGATCGGGTAGTCGCCGGTGGTGAGGCTGACGGCGGACAGGGCCGCCAGGACCGCCAGCAGCACCAGGCACACGCCGGCGGCGCGGCCGTCCACGCGCACGCTCAGCGCTCCGGCGCGCCCGGCGCGCAGGGTGCGCCCGCGCCGGGCGCGGGCGGCGACCGGGGTGGCGGGCGCGGGCAGCGGCGGGGCGCCGGCGCGCACGGGGGCCTGCGCGCTCACAGCTGCGCCAGCCGGCGGCGGCGGACCAGGGCCACGAGCACGGGCGCTCCCAGCAGGGCGGTCACGATGCTGACCTCCAGTTCGCCGGGGCGCACCACGACCCGGCCCAGGACGTCGCTCAGCAGCAGCAGCGCCGGCGACAGGACGAGGGACAGGGGCAGGACCCAGCGCTGGTCGGGGCCGGTGAGGGCCCGCACGACGTGCGGCACGGCCAGGCCCACGAACCAGATCGGCCCCGCGGCGGCGGTGGCCGCCCCGCACAGCAGCGTCACGGCCAGCGCGGTGAGCAGCCGGGTGCGCCCGACGTGGGCGCCCAGGGCCCGGCCGGAGTCCACGCCCAGGGCCAGCGCGTTCAGGGAGCGGGCCTGGGCCAGCGCCAGGACGGTGCCGACGGCGAAGAACGGCAGCACTTGGCGGAAGACGTCCAGGTCGTGCCCGGCCAGGGAGCCCACCTGCCAGAAGCGGAAGCGGTCGAAGGTCGACCGGTCCAGCAGGACCTGCCCGCTGGTGTAGGCGGTCAGCGCCGCGCTGACGGCGGTGCCGGCCAGCGCCAGGCGCACCGGCGTGGCGCCGCCGCGACCGGCGGAGCCGAGCACGTAGACCACGACGGCGACGACGGCCGCGCCGAGCACGGCCGCCCACACCAGCTGCGGGCGCGAGGTCAGCCCGAGCACGCCGACGGCCGTCACCACGGCCGCGGCCGCGCCGGAGTTGACCCCCAGCAGGCCCGGGTCGGCCAGCGGGTTGCGGGTCAGGGCCTGCATGAGCGCCCCGGACAGCCCCAGCGCGGCGCCGACGGCGATCCCGAGCAGGGTGCGCGGCACGCGCAGCTCGCGCACGACGAGGGCGTCCTGGCCCTGGCCCGTCCCGCGCAGCGCGTCGAGCACCGTGCCCAGCGGCACGTCGCGCGAGCCGACGGCGAGGCTGGCGAGCACGGCGGCCGCGAGCAGGGCCAGCGCCAGGACCAGGGCGGCGGCCCGGCGGGTGCGGCCGGGCCGGCGCCGGGGGGCGCTGCCGCCGGCGGGGACGGCCGCGGCCGTGGGTGGGCTCGTCGCGGGTGCCACGAGAGGTGAGGTTAGCCTGCCTTCACGTGCCGCGGGAGCGGGGTGCGCGTCGCCCCGGGGGCGCGCCGGAACACGGGGTCGTCACCTGCGGTTACCCTGGGGAGAGCGGGAGCGCCGTCCGGCGCGCCCGCGGTCGAGTGTTCAGCGCGCGGTGGGGCCCCGGGCCCCCTCGCGGCGCGCAGGTCCCTCGCACGGCGCCCCCGGCGCCGCGGCGGGTGCGGTCGGGCACCACGGCCACCCCCGTCGTCCCGAGAGGCACTCGTTGAACCCCTCCGCGCCCAGCGGCCCCCGCACGTCCACCACGCCCTCCGCGTCCTCGTCCTCCGTGCCGGGCCAGCGCCCGCCGCGCCGCCGCGGTCGCGGCGGCGGGGGCGTGCCCGCGCCGCGCACGGACGCCGCGCGCGCCCCGCAGCAGCAGGCGGCCCCGGCCGCCGCGCCCGCCCCCGTCACCGCCCCGCCGGCCGGCCAGGTCGCCGACGGGCGTTCCTTCGCCGAGCTGGGCGTGCCCGCCGCGCTCGTGGACGTCCTCGCCGCCACCGGCGTCACCGCCCCGTTCCCGATCCAGTCCGCGACGCTGCCGGACTCCCTGGCCGGGCGCGACGTGCTCGGGCGCGGCCGCACCGGCAGCGGCAAGACCATCGCGTTCGCGCTGCCGCTCGTGGCGCGCCTGGCCGCCTCCGGCACCGCGCGGCGCACCACCCGCCCGCGCGCGCTGGTCCTGGTGCCCACCCGTGAGCTGGCCAACCAGGTCTCGGCGACCGTGACCCCGCTGGCGAAGGCCCTCGGGCTGCGCACCGCCGTCGTCTTCGGCGGCGTGGGGCAGAACCCGCAGGTCACCGCGCTGCGCGAGGGCGTGGACGTGCTCGTGGCCTGCCCGGGCCGGCTGGAGGACCTCATCCGCCAGGGCCACTGCCGCCTGGACGCGGTGGAGGTCACCGTCCTGGACGAGGCCGACCACATGGCCGACCTGGGCTTCCTGCCCGGCGTCAAGCGCCTGCTGGACGCCACCCCCGCAGGCGGGCAGCGCCTGCTGTTCTCCGCGACCCTGGACAACGGCGTCGACGTGCTCGTCAAGCGCTACCTGTCGCAGCCGGTGACGCACTCGGTGGACCCGGCCGTGGCGCCGGTGTCGACGATGGAGCACCACGTGCTGGAGGTCTCCGCCGACGGCAAGGCCGCGCTGGTGCGCGACCTGGCCTCCGGGCAGGGCCGCACCGTGCTGTTCACCCGCACCAAGCACGGCGCCAAGAAGCTGGCCAAGCAGCTCACCGCCGGCGGCACCCCCGCCGTGGACCTGCACGGCAACCTCAGCCAGAACGCCCGCGAGCGCAACCTCGGCGCGTTCTCCGAGGGCTCGGTGCGCGTGCTGGTGGCCACCGACATCGCCGCGCGCGGCATCCACGTCGACGAGGTCGGCCTGGTCGTGCACGTGGACCCGCCCACCGAGCACAAGGCGTACCTGCACCGCTCCGGGCGCACCGCGCGCGCCGGCGCCGGCGGCACGGTCGTCACCGTCGCCACCCCGGACCAGCGCGCCGACGTGCGCCTGCTGGCGCGCCAGGCGGGCATCTCCCCGCGCTGGACCTCCGTGGTCGCCGGCGACGCCGTCGTCGAGGGCCTCGTCGGCCCGCGCGCGGCGTGGGTGGACCCGGCCAGCTCCCCGGTGCCCACCGCGCCGCCGCAGCCGCAGCGCGCGCCCCGCGCCCCGCAGGCCCCGGCCGGCCGCCGCCCCCGGCAGCAGGGCCCGCTGGGCCCGGGGGCGGGGGGGGGGGGGGGGGCCGCGGGCGGCGCGGCGG
>NZ_JBJLSG010000164.1:0-10818 GCF_050871925.1 Kineococcus gurbantunggutensis | reverse complement strand
GCTGCCGGCGGCGCTGGAGGACGGGCAGCTGCGCCTGCACTACCAGCCCATCGTGGACCTGCGCGACGGCGCGGTCAGCGCGGTGGAGGCCCTGCTGCGCTGGGAGCACCCCGAGCACGGTCTGCTGACCGCGGGGCAGTTCCTGCCCGCGCTCGAGGCCGGCGGTTCCGGCTCTCAGGGCAGCAGCGGTGCAGCGCCGGGGCAGGCGGGGTCGGCGCAGGCGGGGTCGGCGCAGGCGGGGTCGGGGCACGCGGGGTTAGGGGAGCGGGCGGGGCTGGTGCGGGCGCTGGACTCCTGGGTCCTGGCCACCGCCTGCCGGCAGCTGGCCAGCTGGCCCGATCCGGCTCCGGCGCGGGTGTTCGTCAACACCTCGCCCGCGCAGTTCACCCGCCCCGGCTTCGCCGGCGAGGTCGCCGCCGTCCTGACCCGCACGGGCCTGGCCCCCGAGCGGCTGACGCTGGAGGTGCTCGAGAGCGGCACCCTGGGGGCCGGCGCCGCGGCGACCTTCGCCGCGCTGGGCGAGCTGGGCTGCGCCATCGCCCTGGACGACGTGGGCAGCGGCTACTCGGACCTGCAGCGCCTGCTGCAGGTGCCCGCGCAGGTGCTCAAGGTCGACAGGGCCTTCACCGCGCACGTGCCCCACCCGGCCGGGCGCGCGGTGCTGGCCGCGCTGATCGCGATGAGCCGGGACCTGCAGCGCACCGCGGTGGTGGAGGGGGTGGAGAGCCCGGCGGCCCTGGAGCTGCTGCGCGCGTTGGGCTGCACCCACGCGCAGGGCTACCTGCTGGGCCGGCCCGCGCCGGCACCGCACGCCTGAGACCGTGCTGCGTGCGCGCACTGCCGCTCCTGCACCCTGCCCGCCGCCGCCTGCCCGCCGCCTGCCCGCTGCTCCCGCCCGGTGCTCGCGCTCCCGCGCGCGTTCTCCTCACGCGCTGGCGGCGGTGCTCACAGCTCCCGGTCCCCGTCCTGCTCCGGTCCCCGTGCCAAGTCCTGCTCCAGGTCCTGCTCCAGGTCCTGCTCCAGGTCCTGCTCCAGGAAGCGCACCTGCTGCTCCAGGCGCGCCAGCACCGAGCGCTCGCGCAACCGGGCGCTGTGGCGCACCTGCTGCGCGCACGCGCTGCGAGTGGCTGCGCTGCGGGCCAGCAGCGCTCGGGCTGCAGCGTGGGTGTACTGGGCCTGCAGCACGGCGCGGTGCACGCTGACCTGGCGCCACAGCTCCTCCAGCGCGGCTTCGCTCACCGCCTCGTTCACCTCTGCCCGGGTGGGTGGCATCCGCTCGTCCACGCGGGTACCTCCTGCTCCTCCACGCCGCGCCGGTACTCGGCAGCGTGCCTGCTGGTGCACGAGCGGCAAGTTCCGCACACCAGCGCCCTGCGGTCAACCCGTGGACGACGGCGTTCAGCGCTGGTGGACAGGCGCCGCAACAGTCGTTGCCGTGTCACCGCAGAGGTCACCGGCTGGCGCTGGTAGTGCTGCCCACGGCAGTGCTGCCCACGGCAGTGCTGCCCACGGCAGTGCTGCCCACGGCAGTGCTGCCCACGGCAGTGCTCAGGCCGGTGCGGGTGCTGGTGCGGATCTCGGTGCAACACGGCTGGGCAAGGCCGCTCACCCCTGTCAGGCCCTGGCACGGCTCCAAGGAGAGCGCCGGCTCACGCCAGTGCTGCGCCACGCACGTCACCTGCAGCTGCTCACCGCGACGGCAGGCTCAGCGGCGCACGTTCACCAAGACCCCAGCGCGTGCGCGTCCACGCTCTCGGCTGCGGCCAGGTCGACGATCACGCGCCGCCGGCGCGCTGCGCCGGGCAGCACGTCCTCGATCGGGGTGCGCAGGGCTGCTGCGGCGGCGATCCCCAGCATCCCGCGGAAGGCGGCGATGACCACCGCTCCCACGTGCCGCCGCCGCGGGTGCGGGGTGCTCGAGGCGTCGATCACCGCCGTCCTTGCTCTCCGCGCTGACCACCGGGAGCACCCGGTTCGCCTCCAGACGTCGCGCCGCGGTGGGTCGCGCGGTGGGTCGCGCGGTGGGTCGCGCGGTGGGTCGCTCCGCTCGTGGCCGCGACACGGCACGGAGTAGGAGCAGACCCGTTGGCCGTCGAGCCGCGCTCGCTCGGGGCGAGCGAGCTCACGCGCCGACCTGTGCCGTTCTCCCCGGCTGGTCCCAGCACCACCCTCTGCGACGGCTGCGACGTCCCAGGGGCTGTGCCCCCGGACGCGGCGTGCTTCGCCTGCGAGGTGGCTGCACCGTGCCCGTGCTAGAGCAGCCACCTCGCAGGGCCAGGGAGCAGGTGGCCGGCTCGAGCGGTACGTGCGCCGGCACCCGGCGTGGGTCGACCTCGGTGGGGGCGGTGGCCGGGGCAGATGGCTGGGTGCACAGCCGGTTCAGTCCGCTGCACCGCCGGGTCGGGCAGCTGCTGCGTCGGATCCGGCTCGCTGAGCGCGAGGTGACCAGCGCCTGCGGCGGCAGGTGGATGCAGCGCTCACCGGTGCCCACCGGTGCCCACCGGTGCCCACCGGTGCACCCGTCGTGCCGAGCGCGCCGGGTGGCCGGCGGGTGTCGGCGGTGCTCCTCTGCGCTGCTTCAAGGCCCGGGGTGGCCGGCTTCAGGGTCGGCACCGCCGCGTGCGGGCTCAATCGTTCCGCAGGTGCCCCGGCTCTGCGGCGTGCGCGGGCAGGGCCGGCCTGCTGGTGCAGGCGCCGAGCTGGTGCGCGGCGGTGCCTCGCTGGTGCTGGTGCACCTGGTCAAGGCGTCGATCAAGGCGGAGAAGGTCAAGCTGGACGCCTCCTTGCGCGGGACCTGCCGATCGGCCGTTTTCACCTTAGGTCACCAAGCATGTGCTGTTCGTTACATCGGTGTGGCTGCCCGGTAACACCCGCGCACCCGCACTCCAGCGCCCCCGTACCCCAGCGCCCGCGTACCCCAGCACCCCCGCACGCACCGTGCCCTCCTTCTCATCTCGCCCGCTCGCTCGTTCTCCGCGGCCGAGCCGACTGGGCAGCCGATCCGATCCAGCCCATCGGGGCGGGCCGCGATCCTGCCCGACCCGATCTGGCGCTGCGGTCCGCAGCGGTGCGACCAGCGGGCGTGCGCGACCAGCGGGCGTGCGTGACCAGCGGGCGTGCGCCACCAGCGAGCGTGCGCGACTCGGTGCGGTGCGGGTGCATTGCGTGCTGGCTAGTGTCGAACCCCTCGACCGCGTTGAGCATGCCGCCCCAGATCCACGGAAGTCAGGTACCACGATGAGGAACCAGCCGTTGCAGCTGGTCTTGGCCGGGTCCACGAGCGCGCTCGAGCACGCACCGCGGGCACGCCACCGGGCAGCGCTGTGCTCGCACCAGCACGCCGCGCTGGTGGTGGTGAGCGCCACCGGCACCGGCCGGTACCACCGGTGAGCAGCCCTGACGGCGGTGCGGGCGACGGCGGTGCGGGCGAGGTCGACTTCGGCGAGGTGGAGGCGGTGCACGGCGATGTGCGCTGGCGGGCCGCGGCGCTGCGCCAGCTGCCCTTGTACCTGCAGGTCTTCCGCGGGGCGCAGCACCTCAACGTGGGTGAGAGCGAGACGGTCGTGGCCCTGTACGGCGGTCAGCGCGGTGTGGGCCGGCGCATCGAGGAGTACCTGACCGGTGCGCAGGGGCAGGGGCTGGTGCAGATGCTCGATCGCGTCTACGCCGGTGAGCACCTCACCGCGCGCGCGGTGCGCTTCGCCGTGGTCACCCCCGCCGGCTCGCAGCGGGAGGTGCTGGCCGACATGGACTTCCTGCCGATGCGCGATGCCGCTGGGCAGGTCGTGGGCGCCATCGCCTTCGGCCGCGATGTCACCGAGCAGGTGCGCGCCGAGCGTGAGCAGGCTGCCGCGGCGGCGGAGCTGGGACGGCGCTACCGGCGGGCCACCGATGTGATCGAGGAGGTGCAGCGCGCGCTGCTGCCGGCCCGGCTGCCGGTGCTGCCGGGTGTGCAGGTCGCGGCCAGCTACGTGGTCGGGGGTGCGGAGCAGGGCGCGGGCGGGGACTGGTTCGACGTGCTGCCCCGCCCGGACGGCACGGTCGCGGCGGTGGTGGGGGACGTGGTGGGCCACGGGGTGGGTGCCTCGGCGGTGATGGCGCAGCTGCGCGCGGTGGCGCTGGAGCGCCTGGATGCCGGCGCGGATCCGGCGCAGGTTGTGGCGGCGCTGGACCGCTTCACCCGGATGGTGCCCGCTGCCCGCTCGGCCACGGTCTGCGTGCTCGTGCTGGATGCGAGCACCGGAGCGGTGGAGTACTGCTCGGCCGGGCACCCGCCGCCGCTGGTCGTCGGCGTGGCTGGCGTCGTCGGCGTGGCTGGCGTGGCTGGCGTGGCCGGCGTGGCCGGCGTGGCCGGCGTGGCCGGCGTGGCCGGCTCCAGCCGGTTCCTGGACCCCTCCGGCGCCCCGCCCCTGGGGGTGAGCACCGAGCCGACCGCCCGGGGCAGCGGCGGGCGCACGGTGCAGCGCGCCGTGCTGGGTGCCGGGGAGCTGGTGCTGCTGTACACCGACGGCATCCTCGAGCGTCCCGGGGTGCCCGTCACGGCCGGCACGGTGGAACTGGCCCAGGTCGCGGCCGCAGCCGGCGCCGATGAGCTGGTGCCGGTGTTCACCCTGCCCGAGGCGGTGGACCGCGTCACCGTGCAGGTGCTGGAGCGCCTGACCCGGCTGACCGGCTCGGTGGACGACATCACGCTGCTGGCGCTGCAGCCCGTCGCGCCGCTGGCGGACCTGCACCTGCAGGTGCACCTGAGCCGGGCCGGGATCCCGGCGGTGCGCGCGGCGCTGCGCGGCTGGCTGGGTGCCGGGCGCGTGGACCAGCTCGCGCTGGAGCAGCTGGACGAGGTGGTCAGCGAGCTGTGCGAGAACGTCGTGGAGCACGCCTACGCCGAGGGCGACAGCGCTTCGTCCGGTGGCGGGCCCTCCGGTGGCGGGCCCTCCGGTGGCGAACCGGCCGAACCGTGCGGTGGAGGACCGTCCAGTGGTGGCCCGCTCACCGTGCACGCGCGCTTGGAGCCCAGCGGCGTGGTCACCGTGCGCATCGGCGACCAGGGGCGCTGGCGCCCGCCGGCTGCCCCGGCCACCGGCCGGGGCATGGGGCTGGCCATCGTGCGCGAGCTGGCCGAGGACGTGCGCATCGAGCCGTCCTCGCGCGGCACCAGCGTCACCGTGCTCTTGCGGCCGTGGAAGTCTTCCCACGGTGCGGCGCCGCGCCCACCGCGCCCGGTGCGTGAGGACTTCGACGTGTACACCGAGCACCGCGGCCAGCGTTCGGTTCTGAGCGTGCGCGGGCCGGTGGACGCGGTGAACGCGCCTGAGCTGGACGCGGAGCTGGCCTTGGCCACCGTGCCCGGTGCCCCGGCGCTGCAGGTGGACCTGGGACAGGTCAGCGTGCTGGCCAGCGCCGCGCTGGGGGTGCTGCGCCGGCGTCTGCAGCAGGCCCGGGCGGCGGGGGTGCGGGTGCGCGTGCTCGCTGAGCCGGGCACGGTCGCCCAGCAGGTCCTGGCCCTGGTGGGCCTGGACACCAGCAGCGACGAGGGCAGCGACGAGGGCAGCGACGAGGTATAGCCGCTGGGTCCGTGTGCGTTCAGGCAGGCACGGCCCTGGTGGCGGCACGGTCCTGGGCGGGTGTGGGACGTTCAGCCGCCGGTGGCGCGCTGGACGATCTCGGCGGCGATCTGGCGCAGCTTGCGGTTGGTGTTCTGGGAGCGGCGGACCAGGTGCGCGAAGGCTTCCTCGGGGGTGCAGTGCAGCTGGGCGATCAGCACGCCTTTGGCCTGCTCGATCACCGCGCGGGAGGTCATCGCCGTGCGCAGGTGGGTGTTCAGGTCCGCTGCGGAGGCGTACAGGGCGTGGTTGGCCAGCGCGATGGCCGCGTAGCCGGCGAAGTCCTGCAGCAGGCCCAGAGCCTGCTCGTCCAGGACACCGGCGTCGAAGCGGTAGACATTGATCGCGCCGGTCAGCGGTTGAGGCATGGGCATGCCGATGGAGACGGTGCTGCGCACGCCCGCCCGCGCGGCGGTGGCGGCGAAGTCGCGGTAGGTGCCGGTGGTGGCTTCGGTGGTGGTGTCGTCGATGCGGATGCTCTGCCCGCTCTGCGCGGCGTGCAGGCAGGGTCCGAAGCCGGCTTCGTACTGGCGCTCGTCCAAGGTGGCGGCCAGGGCGCCGGTGAAGGCCGCGCTGCGCGCGCTGCCCCCTTCGAGCAGGGTGATGGAGACCTGCTCGGCGCCGGGCACGCACGCGGCGGCCAGTGCGGCGGTGCGGTGCAGGACCTGTCCCAGCGGGCTGTGGCCCACCACCAGGGTGCCCAGCTCGGCGAAGGCCTGCTGCGGTGAGAGCGCTGCGGGCAGCGAGCGGGTGGTGCCGGTGGGGGCGCTGCGCTGGGGTGCGAGGTGCTCGGACATGGGCGGTCCTCTCAGCGGCAGCGGCACGAGACGCGACGCTGCGTGGGTCTTGCCGCGTTGTGTGGGCACCAGCGCCAAGGGAGCTTAAGCCTTACCGGCGCGCCGTCGTCGCTGAACGTCCAGGTAGCGCTCCTTGCGGGGCCGGTTTGCAGGCGCCGGTTTGCAGGCGCCGGTCGGCGGGGGCTGGTCGGCGGGGCCGGTCGCCGGCCTGATGACCGGGGCGGTCGGCGCTGCTGCGCGCCCGCGCGGCACCGGGGCTCGTACCCCGGAGACCTGTTCGGGTGGCGCAGCCGGCAGCCGGGAGGCGGCCGGACGAGAGCTCGGGAGGGGTGAAGGAGGCAAGGGCAGTGTCCTGCGCCCCACCGTGGACCGCTGTCCCGCCACCGGCCCCGGCGCGCAGCACGGTCGATCGAAGGGGGCCTGCGCAGCGAGGAGGTTTCGCCTACGGACGCTGCTCGGGCAGTGCGTCCACGCTCAACGTGATGCGCACCCGTCGAGCGTCGTGGAGATCCTCGACGCGCTCGCTGGGCCGGCCCTGGACGACCAGGCCGTGCTGGGTGGCGCGTCGGTGCACCTGGGCGTGCGCGGCGGCCAGCACCGCGGTGGCGTCGGCGGCCCACTCGGGGTACTTGACCACGGTGGTCAGCACGAAGTGCTCGAGGTGCTGCTGCGGGTGCTGCGGGTGACTCATGGAAGCTCTCAGGCGGTCGGTGGGTGGTTGCTGACCGCTGGCCCTCCAGGTGCGGAGCGTGTGGAGAGCGGACCGGCAGGGCCCGGGTTGGACCCGCGGTCAGGATGCCCCGCCGGCGGCGTGAGCACACATCGTGAGCACACATCGCACCTCATGACCGCACGAGTCACCGGGGTCGGTCGCCGGGGGGCGGTCGCCGGGGGTCGATGACGAGGATGGCTGGTGGCCGCGGGGCTCTTGCGGTCGGTGCTCAGCAGTTGTCGGCTGCAGCGTGGCCAGCGCCTGGTCCGCGCAGCTCGCTCTGCACCGCCGGTGCCTCGCGATCGGTGAGAATGAGGGTTCATCGAGACAGCTGGCAGGACGCCAGGTGATCACCTGGCGTCAGGAGGGTGCACGTGTCCCAGGACCGCTGTCGGGCTCAGCCTCAGCAGCCGGGCGAGCAGCCGGGCGAGCAGCCGGGCGAGCAGCCGGGCGAGCAGCCGAGCGAGCAGCCGAGCGAGCAGCCGAGCGAGCAGCCGAGCGAGCCTGTGGTGCACCAGCTCGGCCCGGTGAGCGGCGACCTCACGGCGGCACACGCGGCGGCGCGAGCCTTGGCTGCCGATCGGGGCCGGGTGGTCGCGGCGCGTCGCCTGCAGTCGGCGACGAGGTCGGCGACCAGCGCCCACCGGGTGCACAGCGAGCTCGGCGAGGTGGGGAACGGGGTCGGTGAGCCCGTCGGCGAGAGCGGCACCGCCTCCGGGCTGGACCGCCTGGCCGCGCTGGCCGCGCAGCTGCTGGGCGCCGGCTCCGCGCGGGTGGCGCTGCTCAGCGACGTGCAGACCCTGGCCGGCGCCGCCGGCCCGCAACCGCAGGCCGGTGAGCAGGGCTATGGGCCGCTGGCGCAGTGGCTGTGCACCCAGACCGCCGCCTCCGGCGCCCCCCTGGCCATCGCCGACGCCCGCGCCGACGAGCGCGTGGCGCAGTTGGCGCCGGTGGCCGGCGGAACGGTGGGCTCCTACCTGGGGGTGCCCCTGAGCGGGCAGGACGGGCACGTGGTCGGCGCGCTGTGCGTCTTCGGCCCCGCCCCGCGCCCCTGGTCCGGCACCGAGGTGGCGCTGCTGGGCGAGCTGGCCGTCGCTGCGGTCAGCGAGCTGGAGCGCTCCGCGCTGAGCGTGGACTACGAGGCCGCGCGCCTGCGCTGGCAGCACTCCATCACCGCCGCCGGTGTGGGTGGTTTCGACTGGGACCTGGCCAGCGGTGAGCTCGTCTGGGACCAGCGGCTGCTCGAGCTGTTCGGCTACGGCACCGGTGAGGGGGCCGACGGCTTCGAGAACTTCGACGGCACCATCGAGGCGTTCAACGCCCGCGTGCACCCGCAGGACCTGCCGCGGGTGAGCCAGGCGCTGCAGCAGTGCATCGCCACCTGCGGGCAGTACGAGGCGGAGTACCGCGTGGTGCGCCCGGACGGGAGCACCCGCTGGGTGCAGGCGCGCGGGCAGGCGCTGGATGCCCGCGGCGGGCAGGACGGTGCGGCGGTGCGGGTGCTGGGCGCCGCCTACGACACCACCGCCGCGCGCGAGGGCGACGTGCGCACCGCGCGGGTGCTGGAGTCGATGTCCAGCGCCTTCTACTCCCTGGACTCCCAGTGGCGCTTCACCTACGTCAACGCCGAGGCTGAGAAGCTGCTGCAGCACGCCCGGGAGGAGTTGCTGGGCGGGGTCATCTGGGAGCTCTTCCCCGAGGCGGTCGGGGCCGCCTTCGAGACCGAGTACCGCCGCGCGGTCAGCAGCGGCCAGGCGGTCACCTTCGAGGCGTACTACCCCGCCCCGCTGGAGGGCTGGTACGAGCTGCGCGCCTGGCCCGGCCCGGACGGGCTGTCGGTGTACTTCGTGGACATCACCGCCCGCAAGCAGGATCAGTACGCGGCCGAGGCGGCCCGGCACGCCGCCGAGCAGGCCCGGCACGCGGCCGAGGCGGCCCGGCAGGCTGCTGAGGACGCCCGCCTCGACGCTGAGCGGGCCAACGCCCGCCTGGCGCTGCTGGCGGCGACCTCGCGGCAGATGGCCGAGACCTTCGAGGCGGAGTCGGCAGCCGCGCGCCTGGCCGAGCTGGCCGTGCCCGCCCTGGGCGACTGGTGCGTGATCACCCTGGTGGAGGACGACGCCCCGGCCAGCACCCCGGCCCGTGCCCGCGCCCACACCGCTGCCGGGCGGCCCGACCGGCTGCGCCGGGGACTGCGCGACGTGGGCGCCTGGCACCACGACGAAGCGCTGCGAGCGCTGGTGGAGGACTACGCCGAGCACCGCCTGGACGAGCTGACCGAGCACGCCCACCTCTGGCGCGCCCTGCGCCAGGCGCGCCCGGTCCTGATCCCCGAGGCCACCCGCGCCATCAGCGCCGTGCTGGACCCGCAGGGCAGCGCGCGCGGGGTGCTGGCGCGCCTGGCGCCGACCTCGGCGGCGGTCCTGCCGCTGCGCGGGCGCGGGCGCACCGTGGGGCTGATGAGCCTGTTCACCGGCCCTCAGCGCGCCGCCTTGAGCGAGCAGGAGCTGGACATGGCCGCCGAGGTGGCCGACCGCGCCGGCCTGGCGCTGGACGCCGCCCGCCTGTACCGCCAGCAGCGCGAGCTGGCCGCGGGCCTGCAGCGCTCGCTGCTGACCGAGCCGCCCGAGCCGGACCACGGGCAGATCGTGGTGCGCTACACCCCGGCCGCCGAGGCCGCGCAGGTCGGCGGGGACTGGTACGACGCGTTCGTGCAGCCGGGCGGGGCCACCGTGCTGGTCATCGGCGACGTCATCGGCCACGACACCCAGGCCGCCGCCGCGATGAGCCAGGTGCGCACCGTGGTGCGCTCCATGGGCGCGCTGGGGGATGAGTCCCCGGCCCGCATCCTGGCCAAGGCCGACCAGGCGATGGCGAACCTGATGATCACCACCACGGCCACCGCGATCGCCGCGCGCCTGGAGCAGTCCCTGGACGAGCGCTCCCGGGGGGTGACGCGGCTGCGCTGGTCCAACGCCGGGCACCCCCCGGCGATGGTGATCCACCCCGACGGCGCGGTGAGCCCGCTGCTGGGCCTGCACACCGACCTGCTGCTGGGGGTGCTGCCCGAAGCCGAGCGCAACGACTGCGAGGTGGTGCTGGACCGCGGCTCCACCGTGCTGCTGTACACCGACGGCCTCGTCGAGCGGCGCGACCAGTCCCTGCAGGCGGGGCTGGAGAAGCTGCAGGCGGTGCTGCAGGAGCTGGCCGGCGACGACGGCGACCTGGACAGCCTCGTCGATGGGGTGCTGGCGCGGATGCTGCCGGCCCACCCCGAGGACGACGTGGCGCTGATCGCGGTGCGCCTGCACCGCCAGGACCGCCCCCGCCCGGCGGAGGCCGGCCCGAACCGGGTGCCACCGCACGTGCCTGCTGAACCCGAACCCGACGCCTGACCGGCGGGGAACCGGCCCTCTCACCAGGCGGCGTCCCCTGAGCGCGGATCGGTGTGGATGGACAGCTGCGCGGGCGCCGGGGAACGGGGGAGAGGGAACACGCAGGTACTGCCACGGCCTCGCCGCAGGACGCGGGCGTGCCGCAGGGCTTCGAGCCCCCTGACCGCAGCCCTGCTGCACCGGAACCGGTCCGTGGCACCGGTCCGTGGCACCGGTCCGTGGCACCGGTCCGTGGCACCGGTCCGTGGCACCGGTCCGTGGCACCGGTCCGTGGCACCGGTCCGTGGCACCGGTCCGTGGCACCGGTCCGT